>JAZLGD010000039.1:0-14883 GCA_045616105.1 Oscillospiraceae bacterium
AAAACTGGATGCGGATTTCACACTTGGATTTACAGAACATCATTCTCGCGATTATAAGCAAATGCTGTTTCATTATTCGGATTTCTCCGAAGTTAGACTGTTCATCATGAATAACGTTAGAGAGAGCACATTTCTGGCGCATCTTATTGTTCCGGAGGATGATCTTGTGGAATATGTTGAAGAAAATGGCCAATATGTTGCAAATAAGATGCAAGAGAGAATGGAACATTTAAAACAACTTGCAAAAACTATTTGGACTGTTTCTTCCGCTTTGACAATTCAGACCGCTTGGGAATGTTCTGGTGCACCTGTGAAATATGATAAGATATCTCCTAATTGTCCGCCGCAAACTGAACCGTTTTCAATCATCTCGAGCAAAAAATGCTTTAAACAATGGGATATAAAGAAAGAATATATTGAACGTGATGGTGTTTTTTTGGAACAAGAAGAAAACTGGTTTTCGTGCTGAACTCGAATATAATTCTCTGTCGGTTAACTCAAAAAATAGTTGATATGTTCCCGTTTACTACGGGGGTAGATTTGTTTCCGTGTTGTGTGGTTATTCACGGCATCGTTTCGACCCACGTGGAGAGCGTGGTTCTGTTTAGTAAATCACATAATTGCTGGCATTAAATCTGGAGAAAAAGATATGACACTTGTGCAACAGATAAAAACGAAACAACCGGCGATTCACCCTGCGAGGGATATAGTTGCAGGGCTTATTGTTGCGCTCGTTTCCATCCCCATTGCAATGGGATATTCACAGATAGCAGGACTTCCGGCGGTATACGGCCTGTACGGCTCGCTGCTTCCGATTCTGGTATTTGGCCTGATCTCGTCTTCGCCCCAGTTCATAGTCGGCGTTGATGCTATGCCGGCTGTTATGGTTGGGAGTCTGCTGGCGCAATTCGGAATTGCAGCAGAATCCGATGCGGCAATGGCGCTCGTCCCGCTTGTATCGCTGTTTACTGCGGTCTGGTTTTTGATTTTCTATTTCATGAAGGCCGGACGAGTCGTTAAATATATTTCCACGCCGGTAATGGGCGGCTTCATTTCGGGAGTTGGCCTCACGATTATTTTTATGCAGATACCGAAGCTCTTTGGCGGCTCAGCGGGTACAGGCGAACTGTATGCGCTGCTTATACATATTAAGGACGAGCTGCCTTCGTTCAATCTTGTTTCGGCAATCTTGGGCTTCGGCACTTTTGCGCTGATTCTCCTGTTTAAGAAAAAGCTGCCTAAGATACCCATGACAATTGTTATGATGTTTGTGGGAGCAGCGCTTCAGGCAATCCTGCATCTTGATCGCTTCGGAGTAAAGATGCTGCCGGAGGTTGCATCCGGACTCCCCAAATTCATATTTCCTGACTTTTCATACGTCGGAAAATGCGGCAGAGCACTTGTTATGGAATCTCTCAGTATTGCAACCGTAATCATGGCGCAGACCTTGCTGGCGTCAGGCAGCTATGCCATGAAAAACGACTACAAGCTCGATAACGGCAGGGAGCTGCTTGCCTATGGCGCAATGAATCTGGCAAGCGCCGCAACAGGGTGCTGCCCAATCAACGGAAGCGTTTCAAGAAGCGCTATTGCGGCATCCTTCAAGGGACATTCACAGATTATGTCCGTGTCGGCATTCGTAAGTATGCTTGCCATACTGCTGTTCGGCACACCGCTGCTTAAATATCTTCCGGTTCCTGTGCTTACAGGCATCGTCCTGACGGCGCTTTGGGGAATTCTGGACTTCTCTATGTTCAGAAAGCTCTGGAAGACCAGTAAAAACGAATGGTTCGTATTCATGATCGCCTTTGTCGGCGTGCTCATATTCGGTACGGTTAACGGCGTTATAATCGGCGTTGTGCTGTCGTTTTTTGATGTTGCGATTTCCTCCGTTGCACCGGCGGCAACCTTTGAAGGCTGTATTCCCGGACAGAAAAACTTCTTTGTGCTTGACAGAAACAAGAAAGCACAGCCCATCAAAGGCGCGGTAATATACAGATTCAGCGGAAACCTGTTTTTCGCAAACATAGACAGATTTCAGTCTGACATAGAAAACTCCATAAAGGATGATACCCAAGTAGTAGTTGTCGATGCCCGAGGCATCGGAAGCGTTGATATTACAGCGGCTGAAAGACTGCTTGCGATGAATGCCAATTTCCGAAAAAAGGGCATACAGTTTTATATTGCGGAACATGACGGCTCTCTTAATGACGAGCTCAGAAAGCTGGGCGCAGAAGATTTGCTGAAGCATGGATGCGTGAGAAGAACAATCACACTCGCAATGGCTGATGCGGGCTTTATAAAGCCCTACGATTTGGAAGAGGGCAACGGCGAAAACGACTCCGACTTGACGGAATATATCGATATGGACGAAGTGCAGATGACAGAGTTTGAATGGCTTTTCGGAGAATCTGCCGCGAACATGATAGAAGAAATCGCAAAAGAAGAGGCGGTTGTTATTTCAGAAGAAAACGACGCAGACGAGAATGTATCGAAGCAGGATAAGTTCGGACATTGGCACACTATGAGTCCTCTGGATGAGGAAGTATTCCTTGATCATCTGGAAATGCACTTTGATAATCTCCTCAAGGAAGGCCGAATTTCGGAGCTTGATATCGAGAGGCTGATTACCAGAGCCGAAGCAAGAAGAGCGGTCATAGAGAAGAAGCTGGATGAGATCAATCCGGAAATATACGAGAAGATAAAGAGCCGCTATGAAGCGCATATAGACAATCTGAAAACCAGAAATCCTCAGGCATACAAGCATATTAAAGAAATTGTAGATCACGTAAAAGATTCATTGCCGCCTACGTGAGTATGCGGAGCGAAGCTTTGAAAAGGAAGAATAAAAATGAGCTTGGTATCAACATACAAAAAGGAAGTCTTAATTACGCCGTCTATGTGCGATTACTCGGGAAAGCTGTCGGCAGCAGACACGCTTGCCGTGTTCATGGACATCGCAACCGAACACGCCGATATGCTCAATATAGGCATAAAAGAGCTGTCAAAGCAGGACCTGTTCTGGCTGACGGTCAAGACAAAGGTTCATTTTGAGTCAAGACCCGCTATGGGCGATGTGCTTACGCTCGAAACATGGCCGGAAAAGCCGAGAGGACTTCGCTGTGTAAGAGATTATATGCTTTCAAAAAACGGCGAGCCTGTTGTGACTGCCAAAACCGAGTGGGCTGTTATGAATATGAAAACAGGACAGCTCCAAAAGGGAGATAATATTTATCCGTCAGAGCTTGAGATAAATGAGGCGAAGGCCTTGCCCGAAGCCTTTGAACGGTTTTACAATGAATCCTTTGACGATGTCGTCGGAGAATATGTCGTAAGGTCTGTGGATATTGATATCGGCAGACACATGAATAATATAGCGTATCTGAGGGCGTTTTTTGGCCTGCTCAGTGTTGAGCAGTGCGAACGAAACTGCATATCAGATATCGAAATCTGTTACCGAGCCCAGTGCTTTGAGGGTGACAGACTTGTTTTCAAGAAGAAAACCAAAGATGATAAGACGATCGTACAAGCTTTCCTGCCTGACGGCAGAGCCGCAGTTCAGATTGTGCTGTCCTGATGTGTCCTGAGAATAAGGAATAAAGAAATAAATGAGTGAGGAGTGGGGTAGATATGAAATTAGCAATGGTTCAGATGAGCAATGCAGGCTCAATAGAGAAAAACTTAAAGAAAAGCATAGACGCCATAGAGCGGGCGGCGGAGCAGGGCGCTGATCTCGTCCTGTTCCCCGAAGTACAGCTCACGGAGTTCTTTCCTCAGTATGAGGGTAAATGCGTAAGCGCTTACGGAGTCGAGCGGGATTCGGATATAGTGAAGGCGTTTCAGAAGGCCTGCCGCGATAATAAGATTCTGGCAGTACCTAATATCTACCTTAAAGAGAATGGCAAATTCTATGATGCCAGCTTTCTCATCGGAAGAGACGGCGGCATCATCGGAATTCAGAAAATGGTTCATATTGCTCAGGCTGAGCAGTTTTACGAGCAGGATTATTACACACCCGCCGATACGGGCTTTCAGGTGTTTGATACAGAGCTTGGTAAAATCGGAATCGTGGTCTGCTTTGACAGACACTATCCCGAGAGCATTCGCACAGAGAGCCTTATGGGCGCTGACCTGATACTCGTTCCCACGGTAAACACAAAGAGCGAGCCTCTTGAAATGTTCGAGTGGGAAATCAGAGTGCAGGCTTTCCAGAACAGCGTGGCAGTTGCCATGTGCAACAGAGTAGGCCGTGAGGATGCAATGGATTTTGCAGGAGAATCCCTGCTGACGGATGCGCTCGGAAACTTAGTCTGCAAAGCGGATGATACAGAGCAAATCGTTTACGCTGAGATTGAGCTTGCCGATTCTGCAAGAATAAGAAACAGCAAACCGTATACAAATCTCAGAAGAACGGAAACATATATATAAAATCACAGATAATTCAGATAGATAAGACTCACGGAGGACGGAGATAATGAAGAATTTGAGCAATGAATGCAAGATAGCCGTTGTTCAGGCAGAACCTGTTATGTTCGATAAAGACGCATGTATGAAAAAGGCCATGAGCCTGATCGAAGAATGTGCGGCAAACGGAGCAGAGCTTATTGTTTTTCCAGAGCTGTTTATTCCCGGCTACCCCTTTGGAATGAACTTCGGTTTTGCAACGGGCTGCCGTTCGCAGAAGGGCAGAGAGGACTGGAAGCAGTACCACGATAACTCCATTCTGGCAGACGGCGAGGAAATGCAGACCCTTATCAAGGCGGCAAAGGCTAACAATGTTTATCTGAGCATGGGATATTCCGAAAGAGATGCGGTAAACGGAACTCTTTACAATTCAAACATGATGATATCGCCTGACGGAACAGCCCTCAACCACAGAAAGCTTAAGCCCACGGGAAGTGAAAGAGTTGTTTGGGGAGACGCAAACAAGGACTATTTCCCCGTAATGCAGACTCCGTGGGGCCCCATGGGAAATCTTATCTGCTGGGAAAGCTATATGCCTCTGGCAAGAGTTGCACTTTATGAAAAGGGCATTTCAATATACATTTCTCCCAACACAAACGATAACCCCGAATGGCAGGACACCATCCGTCATATCGCAATAGAGGGCCACTGCTATTTCATAAACTGCGATATGCTCATACGCAAAGAGTCATACCCCAAGTCACTGAACGAGTATGAGAAGATTGAAAAACTGCCCGATATGGTATGCAAGGGCGGAAGCTGCGTAATAGACCCCTACGGACATCTTGTGAGCGACTGTATATGGGACGAGGAAGGCATTATATATGCAAAGCTTGATATGCAGAAGGTGCCCTCCAGCAAGATGGAGCATGACGTGTGCGGCCATTATGCCCGCAATGACGTGCTGAAGCTTGTTGTTTCCGAGGATATATAAAATACGCGGTATTTACTTTGAATTTGCAAAGTGTTAGTATATGAAGCATCTTTTTAAACTCAGAGGTGGAATAAAACATGGGCTTTTTTAAGAAAAACGGCTATGGAATTGCCGCATGTATAGTGATTGCGGCAATAGCCACGCTGCTTTCCGGCCTACATATCGGCGGCTTTTCGCTCGAGCTCATAGGAGCACCGGTATTCGCAATTTTGCTTGGAATGCTTATAACTCTTATAGTTCCGAGCTTTGCCGTAAAGAACGAATTTAAGGACGGCATAAAGTTTACATCTAAAAAAATTCTTCAGTGGGCAGTCATTATTCTCGGCTTCTCGCTGAATCTGGGCACGATTTTTGCGGTCGGCTCAAAGAGCCTGCCGGTAATCGTTTCGACGATTTCAACATCCCTTATCGTGGCATACCTGATGATGAAGCTGCTGAAAATGGACGGAAAGGTTTCCTGCCTTATCGGCGTAGGCTCATCCATCTGCGGCGGCTCTGCAATTGCCGCGACAGCACCCGTCATTGACGCAGACGACAGCGAGGTCGCACAGTCCATTTCCGTAATTTTTCTGTTTAATGTCATTGCGGCTCTGGTGTTCCCGACATTGGGACATGCTCTCGGCCTTGGAAGCGAGGGCTTCGCAATTTTCGCGGGTACTGCCGTAAACGATACCTCTTCCGTCACCGCCTGCGCATCTACTGCCGAAAGCATTTACGGAGTCGAGGGCATTCTCTCGGCGGCGGTTACCGTCAAGCTCACAAGAACGCTGGCGATTATCCCGATTACTCTTGCACTTGCTCTTTACAGAACATATAAAGCAAAGAAAAGCGGCGAAGGCGCCGAAAGCGGCAGCGGATATTCAATTAAGAGTGTTTTCCCCTTCTTTATTCTTTACTTTATCGCGGCTGCAATAATCACCACAATTGTCGGCTCCATGAATGAAAGCGCGTTTTCCGTATTCTATATGGGCACTTTTGTAAAGTGCATGAAGTGGCTCGCAAAATTCTTCATTGCCATGGCAATGTGCGCAATCGGTCTTAATACGAATATCGTTACACTGATTAAAAAGGGCGGCAAGCCCATTCTCATGGGCTTTGCGTGCTGGACAGCAATTACTGCGGTATCCTTAGCCGTGCAGTTGCTGACGGGCATATATTACTCTAATATCTGATTGACTGAAGAATAAAAAACATATTAATAAACGGTATTTTTATAGGAGATAAATAGAATGAATCTTAGTTATGACCAGGAAAGAAATCTTGTAAAAGGAATACTCACCGCCGCAGGCTTTACTGAGGAGGAATCGGACACCATCGGAAAGGTTATAACCCATTCCGACTTTACGGGCGTATATTCCCACGGTCTTTCCAGACTCACCAGATACATGCGCCAGATAAAGGTGGGCGCACTCAACAACAAGGCTGAGTTTAAGAAGATCCTTGATGACGAGGCTGTTCTCGTGTTCGACGGCGACAACGGCTCGGGTATCGTTACCCTCAACCGCGCATACGACGAAGCACTGGAAAAAGCAAAGAAGTTCGGCATTTCATTTGCAACCGGCAAGCATAATGCCAACATCGGCTGCGGCTCATATTACGGCTGGCGTGCGGCAGAGGATAACATGGTCGCAATCGTGGGCTGCAATACGTATGCTTTCACATCACCCTTCGGCGGTGCGGACAGACTCATAGGAACAAACCCCATTGTTTTTGCGGTCCCCACAGCGGAGGAATATCCCCTCGCTCTTGATATTTCCACTACCTGCGTTGCCATGGGCAAGATTCAGGCCTTTGAGCGCGAAGGCAAGGAAATACCCAAGGAATGGGCAAAGGATTATAACGGCAATCCCACAACAAATCCCGCCGAAGCATTCTCTCTGTCACCCATCGCAGGACATAAGGGCTATGGACTTGCGGTTATGGTTGATATGCTCAGCACTATGCTCAGCGGCGCATGCTACGGCTCCGATATCGGTCTGTTCTCAAAGCTCGAGCCCGAGAACACCGGCTTCTTCATCATCCTTATAGACCCCTCAAAGTTTATGCCACTCGATGAGTTCAAGAAAAACGCGGACAGATATATCCGCATGATGAAGGACAGCCGCAAGGCTGAGGGTGTTGAGGAGATTCTCATGCCCGGCGAGCTCGAATATAAGAAGTTCAAGGAAAACAAGGAAAAGGGCATGAGCTTCAGCCCTGCTCTTGAAAAAGAGCTCACCGAGCTTTCCGTCGAACTGGGCGCAATCGAGGCAGGAGCAAGCTTTGAAGAGCTCGTTGCCAAATTCGACAAATAAACAATGAAGTTTAAGAGTACACTTATTGTCGTAAAGGATATTGAGCGAGCAAGAAAGTTCTATGAGGATTTGTTCGGACTTGAGCTGCTTCAGGATAACGACGGCAATATGATATTATCCGATGGTATCGCCCTGCAGGATGAAGCAATCTGGAAAAAGTTTACCGGCAGGGACGTTGTTCCCGAAAACAATGCCTGCGAGCTTTATTTTGAAGAGCGGGATGTTGATGGCTTTGTTGAAAAGCTGGAGGCGTATTACCCCGAGGTAGAGTACGTAAACCGCCTTATGACCCATTCGTGGGGACAGACAGTCGTGCGTTTCTACGATCCCGACGGAAACCTTATTGAAGTAGGAACGCCTGTGTAAGATGATCCGGGCTCAGGCCCTGATTATAAATATTTATTTTTTAGGAGAGTGCTTTTTGAAAAAGTACAACACAACGGACATTGTTGCGTAACCGGGAGGTTGCGTTAACAGTCAGCCTCCCAGAATTGAGGTCAACAATCATCAGGAGGAAAAATAATGAATAAAAATGACCTTTGCTTCCGTTTGGAAAGAAAAGAAGAATACCGCGAAGTTGAAAAGCTTGTCAGAGACTCATTCTGGAATGTCTACCGACCCGGATGCCTTGAACACTATGTGCTCCATTGCCTGCGGGATGACCCCGATTTTGTTCCCGAGCTGGATTTCGTTATGGAAAAGGACGGGGAGATTATCGGGCAGAATATTTTCGTGAAAGCCGTGATAAATGCCGATGACGGTAGGGAGATTCCCATTATGACAATGGGACCGATCTGCGTCAGAAACGACCTTAAGCGTCAGGGCTACGGCAAGGCGCTGCTGGACTTCTCTCTTGAGAAGGCGGCGGAATACGGCGCAGGTGCGCTGTGCTTTGAGGGCAACATAGACTTCTACGGCAAAAGCGGATTTGACTTTGCGTCAGCCTTTGGCATCCGTTATCACGGACTGCCCGAGGGCGAGGACGCATCGTTCTTCCTTTGCCGCGAGCTTATCCCCGGCTACCTTGACGGCGTTACGGGAGAATACTCCACGCCGCAGGGGTATTTTGTGGATGAAGCCGAGGCGGAGAACTTTGACAAAGCATTTCCCGCTAAGGAAAAACTAAAGCTTCCGGGACAGATTTTCTGATTTTAACACGGATAGGGCAGTCAGTGGCTAAAACCGCTGACTGTCTGAAAAACAGGTGAGGAGAGCGCAGTGGAAAGAATTAAGAAGAATTTCGGCGAGTTTGATATGACATGGCCGAGAGTGATAGTCTTCGCACTTGCGACGGCGGTGTATACCGCAGTCGTAAATCTTATTCCATTTCTTAAAGATACATCCTTTCAGGATATCGCAATTACCCTTGAATGCTGGATTTTATTTGCTATATTCATAATCGTAAACTGCGATAAGTGGTGGGAGGCATCCCTTAAGACCTTTGTGTTCTTCCTTGTAAGCCAGCCGCTTATCTATCTTATAGAAGTCCCGTTTAATCCTGTGGGTTGGGGGCTTTTCGGCTATTACCGCCACTGGTTTATCCTGACCCTGCTCACGCTGCCCGGAGCGGCAATAGCGTTTTTGATCAAGAAGAAAAACTGGCTCAGCGTTGCGGTGCTTTCCGTTGCAACGGGCTATCTTGCCTATGCCGCGGTTGTGTATTTCTACACCGTAATGGCAAGCTTTCCGCATCATCTGCTGAGCTGCATTTTCTGCCTTGCTCTGGCGGTTTTTCTCGTTTTTGTGCTTCTGGACGAGAAAAATCACCGCCTTGCTGCGCTTGCGGTGATTCTGGCTGTGCTTATCGCCGGAGCGATTATACTCAAACCCATAAGCACTCAGGAACTTGTCCTCGGCGACGGGGAGTGGAGCTGCAGTGTTGACGATGAGTCCGTAGCCACAGTTGAAATTAAGGACAATCGCGCCGTCATCCACGCTGAGGGCGAGGGCAACACCTTTATGAAGTTTACAAACGCCGAGGGTGAAACTACCGAATACTATGTAAGCGTGGTCGGCGGCAGCATATTCACGGACGAAGTTGATTGATGAATAATAAAAGCTTAAAAACCCCGGAACGGATAATATCCGCTCTGGGGCTCATACTACTGACCGCATTGTTTGTCGGATGGCTTATTAACAGCACGGCAAGCCTTATGGGAAAAGCGGCGGCGCTTCTTTCTGCGGTGATGTTTGCAATTCTTTGCCTGCGCTTCGTGCCTGTCTGGATACAGTCGTGGCGTGACGGTGAAGAATGCTGCCCGAAACCCGAAGGGGAAAAGGGTATGTGCGCAAAGATATTCGTTTCCCTTATTGTATGGGACTGCCTTATTATCCTGCTTACCTTTTTGCTTCGGCGTTTGTTCGGATACGAGGAAAGCTTTGCACAGTATCTGAATTTCTGGACCTGCACAGACAGCAGACACTATCTCGACATTGCCCGGGACTGGTATCTGTCGGCAGGGGATATGGACAGACTCGTTCAGCTTGTGTTTCTGCCCGGTTACCCCATAGCGGTAAGGGCGGTCAACGCGCTTGTTGGCAATTATCTTGTTTCTGGGCTTTTGGTGTCCGCCCTGTGCTTTGCGGGAGCGGGATGCGTTTTCTATAAGCTCCTGCGCCTTGATGTATCCCATGAGACCGCCATAAGAGCACTTGCACTTCTGTGCGTTTCACCGGCGGCATTTTTCTTCGCTGCACCCATGAGCGAGAGCCTTTTTCTGCTTCTCTGCCTTGCGTGCATTTATCTGACCCGACGCGGGAAGATACTGCCTGCCTGCATTTTTGGAGCGCTTGCATCGTTCACCCGTTCACTTGGAGTTGTGCTGATTGTTCCCGTTCTGTTTGAGCTGATTTCAACAAGAGCGAAGCGCAAAGACTATTTCTGCCTGTGTATAATCCCCCTCGGCTTTGCGGCATACTGTCTCATAAACCTGCAGGTCTCGGGCGATGCTTTCAAGTTCATGGAGTATCAGAGCGAGCACTGGGGGCAGCACATAGGGCTGTTTTTCAATACCGCCGCGTATCAGACTGACCTGCTCATTGAAAGTGCGACGGGGGAGTGGCACAATGCGCTGGGCCTATGGCTTCCCAATATTCTCGCGGCGTTTCTGAGCCTCGGAATAGTTTGCGCATCGGCGAAAAAGCTGCACCCGTCTTATACCGCGTTTTTTATCGCGTACTTTGCAGTGGCAATCGGGGCAACATGGCTCCTGAGCGCGCCGCGCTATTTAGCCGCCATGTTTGTGCTTTATACAGCCCTTGCTTATCTCACCGACAGCAGAAAAAAGTTCGTATATTCTTGTTCAATAAGCTCGGTTTTGCTTCTGCTTTACTTCTGCGCCTTTGTTCAGCGCTGGCAGGTGTGGTAAAAAAGCGTTGAAAAACAAAAAATAATCCTTGTAATACCAAAAAAGCTATGGTATAGTAATAGGGCTAATCGTGTATATATCGAAAGGATTGAATATAAATGAGCACTATCAAACTCTTACTGACTATCATTCAGCTTGTCTCCGGTCTGGCAGTTACCGTTGTCGTTCTTATGCAGAGCGGCAAGAGCGCAGGACTTTCCGGTGCTATCGCCGGCGGCGCAGAGACCTTCCTCTCCAAGGGCAAGGCAAAGAGCCTGGACGCAAAGCTTGCAAAGGCAACCAAATGGTTCGCTCTCGTTTTCGTTCTGCTTACTCTGACCCTGAACCTTATCTGATTTTAAAGCGCAAGACGCAGCCATATGGCTGCGTCTTTTTTATTGCAATCGAGGGGCCGAAATGATATAATTAATCAGACTATAACTAAAACTAAATTATCCGAAAGGAATTAATAATTATGTGTGGAATAGTAGGATATGTCGGTTCCGAACAGGCAGCTCCGATACTGCTCGACGGACTTCAGAGACTCGAGTACCGCGGCTATGACTCCGCAGGTATTGCAGTTGTGTCAAATGCACACGAGCTTCAGGTCAAAAAGTCCAAGGGAAGGCTCCAGGTTCTGAGCGATATTGTCAATGGCGGAAAGAGCATTGAGGGTATGCTCGGTATAGGCCATACCCGCTGGGCAACCCACGGCGAGCCTAACGATGTTAACGCACATCCCCACCTCAGCGGAGATGAGAAAATTGCCGTTGTTCACAACGGTATAATCGAAAACTATGTTGAAATCCGCGACTTCCTTATGTCCAAGGGCTACGAATTCAAGTCCGAAACCGATACCGAGGTCGTCTGCCAGCTCATGGCATATTACTATAACGAATGCGGTGACGCATTTGAAGCGGTCTTCAAGGTGATCCACCGCGTTGAGGGCGCTTATGCTCTGGGCATCATCTGCAAGGATGACCCCGACCGCATAATTGCCGCAAGAAAGGACGCACCTCTGCTTCTCGGCTTCGGCGAAGGCTGCAACTTCATAGCATCCGATGTTACCGCAATCATCAAGCACACCCGCGAGGTTGCATACATGGAGGATGGCGAGGTCGCCGTTATAAGCCGCGAGGGCATTCAGGTTTACAATGCCATGGGTCAGCCCATTGAGAAAGAGCACAGCATCATCGATTGGGATGTTTCCGCAGCGGAAAAGGGCGGCTATTCCCACTTCATGCTCAAGGAGATTATGGAGCAGCCCGAGGCAATCCGCAAAACCGCATTTACAAGAATCCACGATAACCGTATCGTTTTCGAGGATCTCACCATAGACGAAGATTATATCAAGAATATCTCAAAGATATACATAGTTGCCTGCGGATCTTCATATCATGTTGGTATGGTAGGCAAGTACAATATCGAGCGCCTGACAAGAAAGTCCGTTGAGGTCTGCCTTGCATCCGAGTTCAGATATTCCGAGCCTTTGGTTGACGAAAACTGCCTTGTTATCGTAATAAGCCAGTCCGGCGAAACTCTGGACACAATGGCGGCGCTGCGCGAAGCAAAGAGCCTCGGTGCACACATTCTGTCCATCGTCAATGTTGTCGGCTCCTCCATCGCAAGAGAGTCCGACGATGTTGTGTACACATGGGCAGGCCCCGAGATCGCAGTCGCAACCACCAAGGCTTACTCGACCCAGCTCGTGCTGCTGAATATGCTCGGCCTTTACTTTGCCGATATTCTGGGCACAGTTGACGAAAAGGAATACAGCGCAATTATTGATGAGCTTCTCCGTCTGCCCGGCAAGATGGAAACCATGCTTGAAAATGTTGATGATATCAAGCACTTTGCATCAAACTACTTTAACCACAATTCCGTGTTCTTCATCGGCCGCAATCTTGACTATGCTATGGGCCTTGAGGGTTCCCTCAAGCTTAAGGAGATTTCCTACATCCACTCCGAGGCATACGCATCAGGCGAGCTGAAGCACGGCACGATCTCCCTTATCGAAGAGGGAACTCTGGTCGTCGCGCTCGGCACATACACTCCGCTGTTCGACAAGGCCATGAGCAATGTGGTCGAGGTTCAGGCACGCGGCGCAGATGTTCTCGCGCTCACCACCGAGAGCCATGAGGCGGAGATGAAAAAGACGGTTGAAAATGTTATGACCGTTCCCGACTCTCACACAATATTCCAGCCCTCCTTGGGCGTTGTACCCCTCCAGTTGTTTGCATACTATGTTGCGCTTCTGCGTGGCTGTGATATCGATAAACCCAGAAATCTGGCGAAGAGTGTAACAGTTGAATAACAGGAGAAGATTTATGTTTTTAACCTTCCTTTCATGCGTGGTCTGTAAGGCCACGCATGGCATTTTAAGGCTACTTAAGAGAGGAGGCACATCCCTTCCCGGTGTGCTCGCACTTAAAATCTGCCCCGACATTCTGGAGCGCCTTTCAAAGAACGTCAACGTAATCGCGTTGACCGGAACAAACGGCAAGACAACATCCGCACGAATGCTTGAAAAGTCACTTCAGAACGCAGGAAAGAAGGTTTTTTCAAATCGCTCCGGCGCAAACCTCATAGCAGGCATTACGACGGAATTTATAATGAACGCCAATGTTTTCGGCAAGCCCGGATGTGATTGGGCTGTAATAGAATGTGACGAGGCAACAACACCAAAGGTGTTTCCCGCAATAAAGCCGAAAGCGGTTATCCTTACTAATCTCTTTCGCGACCAGACCGACCGCTACGGCGGCGTTCTCGCTCCTCGCGACATGATTGCCGAGGCGCTGAAAAACAGCCCAGATACCGTAGTCTGCATAAATGCCGACTGCCCGCTGACATCCTCCGTCGCGGATATGATAGATAACAAAAAGGTCTTCTTCGGCATGGATTGCGCAAGGGCTAAAAAAATCGACGAGACCGAAAGTCTCGAATGCCCCGTCTGCGGCGGCAGGATGAACTATTCATATGCAACTTACTCAAATCTCGGCGGATTTGCCTGCTCCAAGTGCGGCGCGCACCGCCATGATGCGGACGTTGCAATCAAAGAGCTTCTCGGTGCCAACACCTGCAAGCTGAGCGTAAACGGCGAAATGAAGGTCTGCGAGGTAAAGCTTCCCGGCGTTTACAATATGTACAATGCGGCGGGCACCATCGCCGCGATGGCAGCGGCAGGACTTGAAACCGGTTATGCTTTTGATGCGGTCAAGGACTTTGACTGCGGCTTCGGCAGAATGGAGCGCTTTGATCTGGGCAAAAAGGGCGCGCAGATGCTTCTTATAAAGAACACTGCGGCAGTGAACCAGACCCTTGAGTATATCGCCGAACAAAACGGCGGAAAGACCCTCGTTTTCACTATGAATAACCGTGCGGCCGACGGCAGAGACCCCGGCTGGCTCGAGGACGCAAACTTTGAGCTTCTTGCGGAGGACAAAAGCATAAGAGAAATCATTGTCGGCGGCGAGATCGAAAAGCTTCTTGCTGCACGGATTAAGAAAGCGGGACTTGAGTGCCGCGTTGAAAACAATTACGACAGGCTTATTGCAGAGCTTGAAGATAAAGATGACAGAATTTACATCATGCCCAGTTACACGGCAATGCTTGATTTAAGACAGAAGCTCGTAAATAAGCTGGGCGGTAAAAACTTCTGGGAATAATAAGGAAGATACGAATGATAAGGTTTTACAACGGAAAAGTATTGAGCTTCGTAAACGGCGCTGAAATTACCGATGACGAAGTCTGGGTAGACGGTGGAAATATCTGCTATGTGGGAAAGAAAAGGGAAGATGCACCGACCTTTGAGAGAGAAATTGATCTCAAGGGTGACCTGCTAATG
>JAZLGD010000040.1:0-3966 GCA_045616105.1 Oscillospiraceae bacterium
CATGAGTCCACAGCCTTGTAACCCAATGAGATGGGCTCGGTCAGCCACACATCAAGCACCGAACCGCATTTTTCGCAGATAAAATGGCAGTGGCTTTCAGTTCGGGCATCATAGCGTTCTTCTCCGTTAACATTACCAACGCTGATAATAAGACCGTCAGACATAAGTACATTCAGATTTCTGTAAACGGTGCCGAGACTTAAGTCGGGGATTTCCGGCTTCAGCGTGGCATAAAGCTGCTCGGCAGAGGGATGCGTATCGGTTGCACACAGTGCGTTATATATGGCTTGGCGCTTTTTACTTGTTCTGCGAGCGGTTTCCATGCTGACTCCTGCTAATAAGAATTATTACTGATAACAATATACCATATCAGGCACAAATTGTAAAGATTTTTTTTCAAAAAAATAAGAAAGCTTAGAAGCTTTCTTATAAGTGCCTGATATTTTTTGAGATTTCGCAAAGAGCCTCGGCGGCTTCAGTGTCGCAGTCCGTGCTGCGTGCAAGGTCACCGAGAGAGAGCATTCCAACAAGAACACCGTCCCTGCAGACGGGAAGTCGCCTTATCTGGGCCTCTGCCATAATTCGAGCAGCATCTCCGATATAGGCGTTTTCGTCGATGGTAACTGCGCCGCGAGTCATAATATCCGCAACGGTTGTTTTGTCAGGCGCCGCATTTCCCGCAACGCATCTTATGGCAATGTCTCTATCGGTCACAACACCCTTCAGCTTGCCCTTGTCATCGCAGACGGGAAGGGCACCGATGTTATATCGCTTCAATAGTCTGGCTGCGGCGGTTACGGGTTCGTTTGCGCCTACTGACACAACGGATTCGCTCATTAAATCAAATACTTTCATTATATATACCTCCTCACCGACATTTTTGACAGCGGGAGGGCTTTTTATTCAACCAGATCCAGTAAGGCGGGACCTGCCGCATCTGCAAAAAGCCTTATAGCGGCGAGGGCTTCCTGAAGGGTATTTCCGTTGCTTCCAACCTCAAGAATGAGAGAGCCGGAGGAAAGGTGCTGGTTATATCGGTATTCAACAAGCGTTATGGGGCGCATAAGACTGGGGTATTTTTTTGCCACTGCATTTTGAAGATATAGCGCAAGGCCTAAATTACCCTTCCAATTGGGATGCTCAAGACCACATTCATCGCTGCCCATGACAAACATGATCTGTGATGCGCATACTCCCGTTTCTGTAGCCACGGTTTTGTAGGTGACATCGTCTGAGCCGAGGGCGTCGCGGTGAAGGTCAATAACAATGGATATACTCGGGTGCTCGGCAAGACATTTTTCAATCGCTTCGCCGCAGCGCGTGTAAGAGCCGGTATAGCTGGGATAGTCATAAATTCCTCTGTCGTGTATAACCTTAAGTCCCTGAGCTGAAAGAAGCTGTTCAAGCTCATCTCCAATTCTTATTACATTATAATTATTGTCCTGTGTTCTGTTGCCGCCGGAGTCATCATACTGGTCAAGACCGGCAGGGGAGTAGGCCTCGCTGGAATGGGTGTGTATGATAAGAATCTGCGGCCCGCCGTCCTTCAGCTTTACAGGACAGCCGGAAGACATCATTTCCTTTACATCTATAATATAAGATGTGGAGTTTTTTATGCTGAGCCCTCCTGATATGGTGGTGGGAACAATCTCATCGTCCGCAGGAGACTGAGTCTGAACAGTCTCACTTTCTGTCGGGGGCTGCATATCGGGAGGAAAGGTGGCGGTATCCTTACCTGAATTAACAGAGGTCTTGTATAAAACAGAGCTATCTTCAATTCCGAGAATCTCGCGGCTTATGTCGCCGATAACGCCGTAGTTCAGCGTCAGGTAGATTCCGAGAGCGGCCAACGTAATTGCCGTAAACAGTTTAAGCTTTCGCATGGGCATTCCTCCTCAGCCAAGCCTATGTTATTGCCATGGAAAAATATGACTGTACTAAATCGGTAAAATATGATAAAATTTTTAAGTATCCAAAAAAGTTACAAAAAAGTTGCAACCGATTTTATGTAAACTATTCACACTTGCTATAGGAGGAAGGAAATGCACATCACATACAGACCAAAGGGCGTTTGCTCTCAGCTCATGGAAATTGATATTGAAGACGGCAAAATTCTGAAAGTGGAGGTCCTGGGCGGATGCAGCGGTAATCTTCAGGGCATTTCAAAGCTTCTGGTGGGGATGCCTGTGGAAGAAGCGGCAGGTAGATTGCGCGGTATAAAGTGCGGTTTTAAGAACACTTCGTGCCCTGATCAGCTCTCAAAAGCTCTGGAAAACTACGTTGAAAACGGCTGATTTAGTTAACATAATAAAAACAAATAATTAAAATGATTTACATAATGATGTAAATGTGATTAATTCCAGTAATATTTTTTGAGTTTTTTAGAGAAAAATCGTCGATTTTGAATAATTGTGCAACATCACTAAAGTACAATATTTTGAGTAAAACCAGGATAAAAATCACCAAATGGTGTGTGAAAAATGAGTGTGATGTTGATGTTGCACAAATTCGACACGTCCAGATTGTGCAATATTACCGTTGAAGCGCGTGTAATCCTTTCGGTATAATTGTTATGCCCGAAAGTTATTAAGTTACTTTTTAGGCAAAACACCGAACCAAAAGGAGACAGTAGCGTTATATGAGTAAAACTAAATTATGCGTAACACTCGTATTCGTTGTCTGTTTACTGTGTGCGTTCTGCTGTGGTGCTGCTATGGCGGAACAGACTGATGGCGGTGCAAGCTATACCGAGACGCCGGTTTATCTGGACGGACTCCTGTCCTGCCGAGGATACGAGATAGGTGGAGATACTTATGTCTCCCTCCAGACAGTAGCCGAACTCATCGGATATACTTCTGCCGCTGACTTTAATTCTGAGACAAATACATTGACCATTACGGTCGCAGATATTGAAATCACCGTTACAGCAGGTCAGCCCTATATGACCGCTAACGGCAGATGTTTTTATCTTCCCAAGGGTTATGTGACCATTGACGGAAACGCAGTATTCCCCATGGACATCGTTGCGAAGATATTCAATCTTGATGCTGTTTACGATTCCGAAAACGGTATCTACGATTTAAGCACAGTGAACAAGTCAATTCTCACCGGTGCCGACGAGTTTTACAACTCAGACGATCTTTATTGGATGAGTCGTGTCATCACCGCTGAGGCAGGCAACCAGTCCCTCGAGGGACAGATTGCAGTTGGTAATGTCGTTATGAACCGCGTTGCAAGCTCTCGCTTTGCAAGCACGGTTAAGAGCGTCATCTTCCAGGAAGGCCAGTTTGACCCCGTCAGAAGCGGCGGTATTTATTGCACCCCATTCGATTCCTGTGTAGTTGCGGCTAAGCTCGCACTTGAGGATTGCAATGTAGTCGGCAATGCGCTGTTCTTCCAGCAGTCACGAGGCGGAGATATGGCCGGATATGCAAGCTTCATCAAGCAAATCGGTGCACATTATTTCTTTGCCTGATTGATAAACGAAAACGAATATGTTAAAATGAGCTGTAATTATTACAGCTCATTTTTTTGTTTAGAGGTTTTTATGAGAGATATACTTGAAAGCGGCTTTGCAGAGCTGGGAATAAAGCCGGACGGCAAAGCGGCAGAACGGTACAGTACATATTTTGAATATCTTGAAGAAAAGAATAAGGTCATGAACCTTACTGCCATAAGCGGCAAGGAGGATGTTGCGCGACTTCATTTTCTCGACTGCGCGGCCCTTCTTGGATTTGCTGATTTCAGCAATAAGCGTGTAATCGATGTCGGCACGGGCGCTGGATTTCCCGGTCTTGCGCTTAAGATTGCCGAACCGAGTATGGAACTCACACTCCTTGACAGTCTAAACAAGCGCATAGACTTTCTCGGCGAGACCTGCGAAAAGCTTGGTTTTGAGGATGTCAGATGTATCCACGCAAGGGCTGAGGAGGCGCCAAAGGACTTCAGAGGAGCTTTTGATATAGC
>JAZLGD010000041.1:0-4850 GCA_045616105.1 Oscillospiraceae bacterium
ATGCTTATTTTACCTTCCACTACTCCTTTTGCCGCTTTTATTCGTTCTTCCTCTGTAACCTTTCCTCTAGACATAGAAATGCTCCCTCCTTGATTAACAGTGTTTTTTTATTTCACTGTCTCTCATAAAGGGAGCATATCAGAGGGTGGGCTTTTTGTGTTATTTATTTGAGTGATTTTTTGCGTCTGTATTCATAGAGCCAACCTACGAACATTACAAATGCGAATACGATAAGGAAGCCGCAGCACTGCTTGGGGCCGTAGCCAACCCAGATTGCATAGCAGAAGAACAGACAGCATATAACGCCGAGAGCGGGGAGAACAAAGCGCTTGAAGAAGTTAAGCTCCTTTGCCTTTACCATAAGTCCGATCATCATGGGTATGTACATGACATAAAGGCAGATGATGCCGATTTCATCAGGCTCCCATGCCAGCCACTCGCATCCGTGAACTGCACCGAAGAGCCCGGGACCGCCCATCCACATCATAACGGTCCATGCGTACCAGAAGCCGGTCATCATCATGCCGATAACTGCGGATTTGATGGGGAAGTTTGACTGTTCGTCAAGGTGACCGTAGAACTCGGGCTTGGGACCCATGCCGCGTGCGGACAGAGCGTAGAGGTTGCGGCTCTCCGCCATTATGAGGCCGTTCATAGTGCCAAGACAGGAGATAGTGATGAATACATAAACGATGGTGCCGAATACATTGCCGAAGAGCTTAGAGAATGCGATGCGGGGAAGGGTTTCGCCGAAGGGCCAGGTGCTGATGATGGTGTCCACATCGCCTACGGAACTCATTGCCCAGATGTACAGCGCGTAGAGCAGAATGGTTACAACAGAACCGATGATAAGAGCGCGGGGAAGATTCTTCTTGGAATCCTTAAGCTCTGCGTTGATGGAGGTTGCAAGGATCCAGCCTTCGTATGCGAATGCAAAGCCAACGATTGCCTTGAAGAAGCCTGCGCCGTCAACAGCGACATATTCAGCGGAGTTGACAAAGTTCAGAACATCAAGAGTTGTGCCGTTTACAAGACCGGCAATAGTGCCGACAACGCCCATGAGAATCAGCGGGATAAGCTTGATAACGGTCATGCCGACCTGAAGCTTTCCGGCGAGCTTAGGACTGAGAATGTTGATGCCGCAGTCAATCATAAGGAAGCCTGCACCGACGCCGATTGCAACGGAGTTAACCTGACCTGTTGCAAAGTCGATTGCGGGGATGTTAAACAGCTGCAGGAACATCATTGCCGAGAAGAATGCCAGCATGGACGCAATTGCCGGAGTATAGATTGTTGTCATAAACCAACCGACATAGTATGCGAACTTGGGACCCAGTGCCAGCTCTGCATAGTCAACGACGCCGTTGACCCTTTCGTACTTGCTGCCCAGAGTTGCGAAAACCAGAGAGCAGATAATGCAGATCAGACCGACAATTCCTACAACAGCAATTCCCTGTAGTAGATTGCCGCCTGTCAGTGACAAGACCTTACCGCCCTTAATAAAGACACCGGAACCGATAACGATACCGATGACCATGGAAATTGCGGTAGGCAAGCCGTAGCGTTTTTCCATTTTGTTTTCCATTTTTTCTCTCCATATTTAAACATTTACTAAAAGCCAAATTGTTTATGCAATTTGACCTAAAGCCACTTAATATTACAACTTTAAATGGATACTGTCAACAAATAGCGGTGATATTATTATAAATATAAGTATAAAAAGAAAACTTCCCGTCCGAAATTGCGGACAGGAAGTTTTTTTAGTTTATGCGTTTATTGCAATTACCTTGAGCCCCATAGATTTATTGGAAGCATCCAAAGGCTCTGAAATCCAGACCTCACCGTTGCCGAGCATAATGCCCTGGTAGTTGCAGAACAGGTTCTCGCAGGACTCATTCTCGATAGATTCAAAGAATTCGGCGCTGAGGATGCTGCTCCAGTCTGCGGCAACAAATTCATCCTTGTTTGCGTAGGTCCTGTCGCCGACGGTAATTGGGAATGCGATGTTATCGGCAAGAGCGGACCAGTCCTTATCAAGTATCTGCTGCCTTACAGTTGCGGCAAAGGACTCAACCGTCTGGCTGTCCTCATTTGTGCATAATGAGTAATAATCAATGACGGCGCTGGAAACAACCTCGTCCGTCTCAGTGACGGTTTCTGTTTCTTCGGGTTTGGCAGTGTTCGGTGTGTCTGCGGTGTCGGCGGTGTTGGTTTTCGCGCCGCAGGCAGTTAAAAATATGAGCATTAATACAAGACTGATGTATATCCATTTTTTCATATTATTGCCTCCAAATAAAGCTGTTATAATTGATAAACAATTCATTCCAAATCATTATACCATACACTATGGCATAAGCAAGGAAAATCCGCTCATCAGCAGTAATAACACAATACCAATAAACATAAAAAGCTCTTACCACAGCTGTAAACGCGGCTTGACTTTAGCAATTAAAAGTGCTAAAATGTGCAAAACAAAAACAACATTATTGTTAATAAAGAATTGAGGAGTTGTAAGATATGCTGCCTGAAAACACATTGGAATGGGGACGCGCCGGAAGTTGTATCCGCGAGCTGTCGGAATACGGCGCAATGAGAAAAAAAGAAATCGGCGAGGATAATGTCTTCGACTTTTCCATCGGAAGCCCGAGCATTCCCGCACCGGACTGCGTAAACGATAGCATCGCAGAGCTCATCAAGGGCGACAGCCTCAGTCTTCACGGCTACACAACTGCGGCCGGTCTTCCTTCGCTGCGCGAAAGAATTGCGGAGGACTTGAATGAGCGCTTCGGCATAAATATCGGCATAAAAAATCTGTATGTAACATGCGGCGCCGCGGCAAGCCTTGCAATCTCCCTCAAGGCAATAATGCTTCAGGGGGAAGAGGTTATAGTACCCGCACCCTTTTTCCCTGAATACCGCGTTTTCGTCGAGGCCTGCGGCGGAGTGGTCGTGACGGTTGCACCCCGTGCCGATATGCAGATTGATCTGGAAGGCGTTAAAAATGCGCTTACCGACAAGACAAAGGCACTGATTATCAATTCACCCAATAATCCCTCGGGAGCTATATTCGACGAGGAAAATCTTCGCGGACTTGCGGAGCTTCTGAATGAACACCGTGAGAAAACCGGCAATACGGTTTACATAATCAGCGATGAACCCTACCGCGAGCTCGTATTTACCGATGCAGTATGCCATTCCGTCATTGAATTTTATGACGATACTATAATGTGCTATTCATTCAGTAAGTCCCTTTCCGTTCCCGGTGAACGCATAGGCTATATTGCCGTCAGCGACCGTATGAAGAGCGGGGCAGAGGTATATGACTCCATCTTGGGAGCGGGTCGCTGTCTTGGATATATAAATCCGCCCAGCCTGTTCCAGCGCGTAATCGAGCGCAGCATAGGGCAGACCTCGGACGTGGAGAAATACAGAGAGAACAGGGAAGTGCTTTGCAGAGGTCTGCGGGATATCGGATATGAATTCACTGAGCCCGACGGAGCGTTTTATCTGTTTGTCAAAGCTCTTGAGCCCGATGCAAAGGCCTTCAGCGCTAAGGCAATGAAGCACGAGCTTCTGCTTGTGCCCAGCGATGATTTCGGCTGCACGGGATATGTGCGTGTTGCTTATTGCGTGAGCAGAAAAACAATAGAAAGCTCCATGCCCGCATTCAAAGCGCTCATGGACGAATACAAGTAAGAAATAAATAAAAAACGCGGCAGAATCAAACTGATTCTGCCGTGTTTTTTTGTGCTCTGTTTTCTTCGCGCGAAAGCTTTGCCTGCTTTATAGATTTTTCAATGAGGTTGGATATAAAGCTCCGAAGCTCGGGCGCTTTGCGGAACTGATTTGCCATTTCAAGGGACTGACGCAGATTCTGCTCAGTAAAGTCGGAGAGCATGAATGCTCCCGTGGAGGTCAGAACATCAAATATCTCTTCAACCAGCTCTGCGCGGTTTTCGGTATCCATGCCCTCAAGGGTTTCGCTTATTGCGGTGCGGAATACCTTGCTGAAATCGCTGAGATCATCGGCGTGGATGAATCTGTCGCGTGTTACATCCCATGTATAACCGTCATGGCCCACAACGCCTGCTGTTTCTGCGCTTATTACATCAAGCCTACCTGCGTGCTTGAAGAGCATACCAACAACATCTTTGTAAGGAACAACGGTCGTGATTCTGTCCTGCATGCGCTTATAGCCGGCTGTCTCGAAGAAATCATCTGCAAATCCGGGACCGTCGTAGCTGTAAACCTCAACGATACGGGTCTGTATCTCCTCGGGAGCCTTGCAAGAGGAGTAAACCGCAAGGTTACCGCCCTTTGAATGGCCGCATACAACAAGCGGGCCGTCATAGTTTTCTGCAGCCCAAATCAGATAAGAAAGAGCATCGCGCTGAGCGGGAACGCTTTCGTAAACTGCAAGCTCGCAGTTTTCTTTCCATGCGACTATTGTATCATCCGTTCCGCGGAAGGAAACATAGTTTATGCCGTCTGCATTCACGACCATTGCGGAAAACTGTTCGGTTTTTTCAACAAGGATCTTGTTAATAAAACCCGACAGGCGAACATCGTCATATCTGCCCGATACAGCAAGCTTTTTAAGAGCGGGGAGGGTTTTTGTTGAAGCAATAAGACCGAGCTTGTCCCCTGTATCGGGGTGAGCTTCGAAGTAACCGTCCACCGCGGTCTTTATGCTGACTGTCTGCGTATCGGCAGGAACGATGCCGGTGTAATCGGGCTTGCCGATGCAGGCGAATATATATTTGTCAATTTCGTTGACGGGTGCTGCATCAAAGCTGAGATCGCCGCGCCAGTCGATATAATCCAATACATCTGCCATAATATCACCACTT
>JAZLGD010000042.1:0-5688 GCA_045616105.1 Oscillospiraceae bacterium
ATATTTAATAAAGCAGAATCCCCGGCAGCGGCTTGGGGCGCCTCCGGGATTCTGCGCTTTCTAAGTTGAGGATAAGTTATGACTTTAATGACAATGATTGCGAAGATGAGCGAAGGTTTGGGCAAAACCTGCGCCATTTTCTTCCTGACGCTTATATTTTCTCTCCCGCTCGGCATGATTGTTGCACTGCTGAGAATGAGCAAAAACAAAATCGTATCCAATATAACCCGTGCTATTATTTCCGTTTTGCGCGGAACACCGCTTATGCTTCAGCTTCTTGCTGTTACATACGGTCCCTACTACCTGTTCGGAATGGCAGTTTCAAGAAACAAGCTTATTCCCGTAGTAATTGCTTTTGCAATAAACTATGCTGCGTACTTCGCCGAAATATACCGCGGCGGTATAGAGTCCATGTCTGTTGGTCAGTATGAGGCTGCAGAGGTGTTGGGCTATACCAAGACCCAGACATTTATCCACATCATCCTGCCGCAGGTTATAAAGCGCATTATGCCCAGCATCACCAACGAGGTTGTAACTCTGGTTAAAGATACTTCCTTGGCATTCACCGTTTCCTATCAGGAAATGTTCACCATTGGCAAGCAGATTGCAAACTCCCAGACAAGCTTCACTCCCTTCCTCGTTGCAGGTGTATTCTATTTCGTATTCAACGCAATTGTTGACTTTGCGATGGGCAAGATTGAAAATCGTATGAACTACTACAAATAAGGAGGTGCCGAAACGTGAAACTGTTTGAAATGAACCATGTGCAGAAAAGCTTCAACAACGGAACTCTACATGTTCTGAAAGATATAAGCCTTGCTGTTGAGGAAGGCGAAGTTGTATCCATTATCGGCCCCTCAGGCAGCGGCAAATCCACCCTTCTCCGCTGCGCAACTCTTCTTGAAACCATGGACGGCGGCGACCTTATATATCTGGGCGAATACGCCGCAAAGAATAACGAAGCAAACAAAGCGGAATATGCCGACAAAGCAAATCTCAGAAAAGCACGCAGCCACTTTGGCCTTGTTTTCCAGAGCTTTAATCTCTTCCCCCACTACTCTGTTCTGAAAAATCTTACCGATGCTCAGGAAAGAGTTCTGGGGCGAAGCCATGAGGATGCAAAAAAACGCGGCATGGAGCTTCTTGGTAAAATGGGTCTGTCCGACAAGGCCGATGCTTATCCCTGCCAGCTATCAGGCGGTCAGCAGCAGCGCGTCGCGATTGCCCGCGCCCTTGCCATGGATCCGACTATTCTGTTCTTTGACGAGCCCACTTCCGCGCTTGACCCTGAGCTGACCGGCGAAGTTCTCAAAGTCATCAAGCAGCTTGCCGAAGAGAAAATGACCATGGTCATAGTAACCCACGAAATGGCCTTTGCAAGAGCCGTTTCCGACCGCGTCATATTTATGGACGGCGGTGTTATTGTCGAGCAGGGTGCTCCTGAAAAAGTTCTCGGCAGCCCCACCGAGGAACGCACAAAGCAGTTCCTAAAGAATTACCAGACATAATGAGAATTACATATTACAAAATAAATCCTACGGGAAATATTACTCTGATTGTTGAAACTCCTGTACCTCGCAAGCTTCAGGCCTCTGTTGCGGCAAAGCTCATGGCTGCTGACGCCGAAGCAGAGCAGGTCGGCTTTATTGAAGCCCCTTCAAGCGATGACTGCGTGCTTCGTCTTCAGATGATGGGCGGAGAATTCTGCGGTAACGCAAGCATAGCAACCGCAGCGCTGTATATGTCAAAGCATAAGCCCTCCCTCGATGATATGATGACAGTTGTTATCGAGGTTTCGGGTGCTTACAATCCGCTCGAGCTTTCAGTTAAGTGCCTCGGTGAAAATTCCTTTTCCGGTACATTGAGCATGCCGCTTCCCGAATCAAATTTTGGTTGCGAGCTGGTTTATAATGGCGAAAAACACATGCTTCCCGTAATACGTATGCCCGGTATATGCCACGCCATAGTAAACGAAGAGATAAACATCCCTTACGCAGAAGAGGCAATTGTGCAATGGTGCAGCCAGCTCAACGCCGAAGCCTTGGGACTTATGTTCTATAACGCCGACAAAGGACTTTTGAGGCCGCTCGTATATGTACAGTCAACCGGCAGCATTGTTTGGGAAAGCTCCTGTGCAAGTGGCTCCTGCGCCGTCGCAGCACACGAGAGCTTCACCCGCGGAGAGGGCATTGAACTGTCGCTCAGACAGCCGGGCGGAGCTCTCGGTGTAAAAAGCTTTTGTACCCTTGGTGCACTGTTCGGTATAAAGCTCACAGGAAACGCTGAGATCTGCGGAAAACACTCAGCAGTAATTGAAACTTGATTTGTTCACATTTTTTATGTATCATCATATACAATGACGTTATAGATTTGGAGGCTGCCAAAAATGAAAAATAAAATAATTTGCATCTTTTTGGCGGTGATTGCGATGCTTTCCGTCTGCGCCTGCGGTGTCAGCGACGGCGAGTATAAGGTTGTAAAAAAGGTTGCCGATCAGGAATACTCAATAGGCTTCCGCGACGGTGACTCTGCCGCCTATTACGTCGATGCGGTACTCAGGGAGCTGGCCTATGACGGAACGGTTGACGGTCTTGCCCGTGACTGGTTCGGTGACTCCGACGCAGTTGACTTCCCAAAAAAGAAAAACGCAGCCAATGATATAGGCTATGTTGAACCCAGAACCTTCATCATAGGTGTTGACCTCAGCTCCTATCCCATGTGCTATCAGTACGGCGATTCCTATACCGGCTTTGACGTTGAGCTTGCAAAGGCTGTATGCGAAAAACTCGGCTGGACACTTAAAATTCATCCCATCCGTTCCGAGGACGCATATGTTGAGCTAAATTCCGGTAACATTGACTGTGCCTGGGGTGGCGTTGTTCTGGATAAGGAATCCACCGACTACTACATTTTACACACTTATATGTCTAATGAGCTGGTCATAGCCGCACGAAGCGGAACGAGCAACTTCCTGCGCGGCAAGACCCTGTACATGGGTTCATCCCAGACCTATCTCGACATTATTAACGAGAACGTTCGTATTATTAAAAACCTCTCCCAGATCACACGTGTTGACGGAAGCACGGTTGATTTTTTCAACTACCTTGACTCAGGAGAATGTGACTATATTCTGACTACAAGCTCTGCAGTAAGCTTCTATAACCACAACTGAAGGAGGGTTTTAAATGACCAAAAGACAGTATATCTGCCCGAAATGCGGCTGTCAGCACTATGAAACAGACACAATTCAGACCACGGGCGGAAATCTTTCAAGACTTCTTGATATTCAAAACAAAAAATTCACCGCCATAATCTGCTCCGATTGCGGTTATACAGAGTTTTACAGGTCTAAGACCTCCGGCGGAATGAATATTTTAGATTTTTTAATTGGGTGATTTGATATGATTAAAAGAAATGACGAACACAAAATCGATGTCGCTGAAAACCTGTTCGGCGAGGAAGGAAGCATAATCTTCAAGCGCATTATCGAAACTCCTGAGGAGCTTTACGGCAAGGGCCGTGTTTTCTCAGTGGTAACGTTCAACAAGGACTGCGGTATCGGCTGGCATGTTCACAACGGCGACGGTGAGTATTATTACATTCTCTCCGGCGAGGCCGAATATAACGACAACGGCAAAACCGTCACTCTCAAGGCAGGCGATACAAGCTTCTGCGCCAACGGCGAGGGTCATGCTATGAAGAATGTAAAAGATGAACCCTGCGTTTTCATAGCACTTATCGTTTACGATTAATTTAATAAGAGATAAAAAAATCCTGCATCGAAAGATGCAGGATTTTTTATTGCGATTATTTGAAATCGTGTGCGTTCTGAAGGACCATTTCCTTGACCTTCAGCAGACGTACCTTGGTGGAGTTTTCGTTCTCCTCAAGCTTCATTGCGATATACTTGATATTTCCCTCCAGTTCGGGGATCATGACGTACTCCAGAGCATTAACTCTGCGGCGTGTCTTTTCGATCTCCTCTGCGAGAAGCTGCATGGTTTTTTCAACCTGTGCAAGCTCCAGCATATCCTGAAACACTCTTGCAAGCTGGTCGAGAGCATCGTCCAGTTCGCCTGAGGTCTGTGCAAAGCCATAGGGATATATCTCGCTGGGGTCGTTATTCTTCGTTTTGAAGCTGTACTGAGGCACGTTAACGCTCATTATGTTTTTGAAGCTCATATCAAGCTCAACACTCTGTCTCGGGTACAGAAGTGCCTGCTCCAGCATTTCGGGAGACATGATCGCGCTTGCAACCTGAAGGGATGCAAATGCGGCTGTCAGACCTTCCTCAACGCGGATACGGAGCTCTTTATTGAGTCTTACTATGTCCATGAACTGGCGCATCAGCTCGTCGCGCTTATCTTTCATCAGCTTATGTCCGCGGCGTGCGGTTTTAAGTCTGCCTTTGAGCTGTTTGAGCACCATTCTGGTCGGGGTTATTGTGGTGCCTGCCATAAAGCTCCTCCCCTTACTTCATGTATTTCTCGATCAGTTCGGGCTTGATACGCTTGAGTTCTGTTCTGGGCAGAATGCTCAAGAGCTTCCAGCCGAGATCAAGAGTCTCCTCAATGGAGCGGTTAGTCTCGTTACCCTGGTTGACGTAGAGCTTTTCAAACTCGTCAGCGAACTTAGCAAACATCTTATCGTCATCGGAAAGAGCTGCTTCGCCGAGGATGGTCATGAGTTCCTTTGCGTCCTTGCCGCGGGAATATGCAGCAAAGAGCTGGTTCATGGTGCCGGAGTGGTCCTCACGGGTCTTGCCCTCGCCGATACCCTTATCCTTCAGACGGCTAAGGGAAGGAAGAACGTCAACAGGAGGAACGATGCCCTTGCGGTGGAGGTCACGGGAGAGGATAATCTGGCCCTCAGTGATGTAACCGGTAAGGTCAGGGATCGGATGGGTCTTATCATCTTCGGGCATGGTCAGAATGGGAATCATGGTGATGGAGCCATTCTTACCGATGCGGCGGCCTGCACGTTCATACATGGTAGCAAGGTCGGTGTAGACGTAGCCGGGGTAGCCGCGGCGTCCGGGAACTTCCTTCTTAGCTGCGGAAACCTCACGCAGAGCCTCTGCGTAGTTGGTAATATCGGTGATGATAACCAGAACCTGCATATCCTTCTCGAATGCAAGGTACTCAGCAGCGGTCAGAGCCATACGCGGAGTTGCGATACGCTCGACTGCGGGGTCGTTTGCAAGGTTGGAGAATACAACAGTTCTGTCGATAGCGCCGGTGCGGCGGAAGTCGTTGATGAAGTACTCGGATTCCTCGAAGGTGATACCTACTGCTGCGAATACAACAGCGAAGTTTTCACCATCGCCGAGAACCTTTGCCTGACGTGCAATCTGAGCAGCCAGTGCTGCGTGGGGCAGACCGGAAGCAGAGAAGATAGGCAGCTTCTGACCACGAACGAGGGTGTTAAGGCCGTCAATGGTGGAAACGCCGGTCTGAATGAACTCTGCGGGGTATGCTCTTGCTGCGGGGTTCATGGGAAGGCCGTTAATATCGAGGTGGTCTTCTGCAAGGATTGCAGGACCGCCGTCGATGGGCTCGCCCATGCCGTTAAATACACGGCCGAGCATATCCTCGGAAACTGCCAGCTCCAGAGGATGTCCGAGGAAACGAACCTTGGACTGAGCAAGGTTAATGCCCTGTGCGGATTCGAAAAGCTGAACGACAGCAC
>JAZLGD010000043.1:0-2863 GCA_045616105.1 Oscillospiraceae bacterium
GCCACGATATATCCGCACTCGTCATCTGCCATGGTGCGGTGGCGTTTCCGGAATGCCTCGAGGCTGCGAGAAAATATGACCGCAATGTTTTTACCACCATGGAGGACACATCCGACTTCATGGCCAATGTCATAAGCTCTCTGCATGTACATCTTGCTCCCCGGACGACTATGCACGGCGTTCTTGTTGAGGTACACGGCGAAGGCCTGCTGCTTACGGGCGACTCGGGCATAGGCAAAAGCGAAACCGCTCTTGAGCTCATTAAACGAGGCCACAGACTCGTTGCAGATGATGCCGTTGATATTAAAAAGATCGATAAAAACAGCCTTATCGGCACGGCTCCCGACCTTATACGCTACTATATGGAGGTGCGTGGCGTCGGCGTTATCGATGTAAGATACCTCTACGGTGTAGGCGCGGTAAAGCCGGAAACCGCTATTGATCTGGTTGTAAATCTGGAAACATGGGACGACGGAAAAGCCTATGACCGTCTCGGCCTTCTTGAAGAGACCGAGAACATACTGGATGTTACGGTGCCCAGCGTTACAATACCCGTCAGACCCGGACGAAACCTTGCCGTTATTCTTGAGCTTGCTGCGATGAATAACCGCCAGAAGAAGATGGGTTATAATGCAGCAGAAACGCTTGCAACCGCCCATGATGTGGCGATCGACTATAATATGTTTTAAGTGAGGATTGTAATATGGAAGGTCTTGAAAAAGCATTAGTTAATATTGATGATAACATGCCCGGGCTTGAGATACTTGAGCATGAGAAAATGAGCGAACACTGCTCGTTTAAGATAGGTGGCGAGGTAAGAGCCTATATTGCCCCGAAGGATATCTGGGATATGTCCAAGGTGTTCTACTACCTGCATATGAACAATGTATATCCCTTTATGCTCGGCAAAGGCACTAATATACTCATACCGGACGAGGGTCTGGATATATGCGTTATCAGCACGGAAAATCTACAGGAAATCCGCCTTGGCAAGGAAGAGAATACAATCTACGCCGATGCAGGCGTTTCTCTTGCCCGTCTTGCCCAGTTTGCTCAGCAGAACGGACTGGCAGGACTTGAGTTTGCAAGCGGCATCCCCGGCTCCGTTGGCGGAGGCATCCTTATGAATGCAGGCGCTTATGGCGGCGAAATGAAGGATGTCATCGACAGCGTTGTCGTGTACTATCTGCCCGATCAGGCTCTTTGCGAATGCAAGGGCGAGGATTGCGGATTTTCTTATCGCCACAGTAACTTTGAGCAGGCGGGTTGCGCAATACTCAGCGCAGTTTTCAAGCTCACACCCGATGACCCCGAGGCAATAGCCGCACGCATGAGTGAGATGAACGACAAGCGCCGCAAGAGCCAGCCGTTGGATTTGCCCTCGGCAGGCAGTGCGTTCAAGCGCCCCGTTGGCGGTTATGCTGCTGCACTCATCGAAGAGGCGGGACTTAAGGGTTATTCCGTTGGCGGAGCACAGGTTTCCGAAAAGCACTCGGGCTTCGTTGTAAATAAGGGCGGCGCAACATATGACGATGTTGTCGAGCTCCTGGACGATGTGCGTAAAAAGGTTTACGAAAAGAGCCAGATAGCCCTTGAACCTGAAATCAGAATATACCCCAAAGGTATGATTCTGGTTGATGACTGGCGTCAGCGTAAAAGAAACTTCATGGAGCAGATGCAGGACCTGGCAAAAGCTAAGGTGGAGGAAAGTAAGCAGGAAGGATAAAGTGTAAATTTCGAGGGGGGAAACGAGATTTATGGAATTTCTTATTATTACGGGACTATCCGGCGGCGGCAAAAGCCGCGCGGCGGACATTCTTGAGGATCTGGATTTCTATTGCGTGGATAATATGCCGGTCGCTCTGATACCGCGCTTTGCGGAGCTTTGCGCCGCAACCAAGGGACGTTATGAAAAGGTGGCGCTTGTTACCGACGTACGAGAGAAAAAGGGCTTTAACGAGGTTTTCAGGGCTCTGGACGAGCTTAAGAAGATGGATTTCGGCTACAAAATACTGTTTATGGAAGCCGAACAGAGAACAATTGTGAAGCGCTATAAGGAAACGCGCAGACCCCATCCCCTGGCTGCAAAAGGCGGCTCCATAGAGGCTGCAATTGAGAGGGAAGCGGAGCTTCTGAAGCCTATCAGAGAAGTTTCCGACTATATAATCAATACGTCATATCTGACCTTGGGGCAGCTTCAGAACGAGCTTCATACTCTGTTTTCCGGCTCGGGAAAGGACAGGACGATAACGGTCAATGTCATGTCATTCGGCTTCAAATACGGAATGCCTCTTGACGCAGACCTTGTGTTTGACGTTCGATTTTTGCCCAATCCGTACTATGTAGAGGGATTGAGAGCGCACAGCGGTCTGGATCCTGAAGTGCGCGACTATGTTTTCTCATTTGACGAGACAAATGGGTTTATGGACAAGCTCGCGGATATGATTTCCTATCTTCTGCCCATGTATGTTGAAGAGGGAAAGTATACCCTCACCATCGCTGTGGGCTGCACAGGCGGCAGACACCGCAGCGTTGCGGTAGCATCTGCGCTGGCAGGCCAGCTCAAGTGTATGGATATAAATGTTGCCTGTATTCACCGTGATATTTCGAAAGGCGGTTAAGCAATGACCTTTTCGGCAAAAGTCAAGGCCGAGCTATGCCAGCCGCGCGTTGAGCGCAAATGCTGTGCCATAGCAGAGGCTTACGGCGTTTTGCTGTATTGCCACACATTTTCACCTTCGGAGATAAGGATAACGACCTCGAGCGAGGAATTCGCCGAGCGGCTTCCGCATCTTTTCAAACGCGCATTCGGAATAGCGTTTGACAAGCTGCCGGAGGAGAACGCCGGTGGCAAGCGCAGCTT
>JAZLGD010000044.1:0-4862 GCA_045616105.1 Oscillospiraceae bacterium
TTTCCTCTTCACTTAATGATATTTCAGTCGGAGAAGTTTTGAACATCGATTCATTGAAAATCCGCGCTTTCAGAACACCGCACGATGCCCGATTCAGCGTCGGCTATCGGTTTGAAGGCAGCGGAATATTTGCGTTTGCAACGGACACGGGCTCGATAACCGATGAAATGCTGGATGGGCTTTCGGGAGCGGATACTGCGCTCATTGAAGCTAACCACGATGTTGAAATGCTCAAAAACGGACCATATCCATATTTCCTTAAAAAGCGTATTCTCTCTGATCACGGACATTTATCTAATAATGATTGCGGAAAATTAGCATTAGAGCTTGCAAAATCGGGGACAAGGCATATAATATTAGGGCATCTCAGCAAGGAAAATAATACACCGGAAAGAGCTCTTAATACTGTCAGCACCGCACTGTGCGGACTCGATGCTGAAGTCGCGGTTGCTCCCATGAAAAATTTTCTTGCAGTCAGTGTGGGTGATGAAGTAAAATGCTCGGTGTAAGGCTCATCTGCGTAGGCAAGATGAAGGAAAAATTCTATATTGATGCATTCAATGAGTATTCAAAGCGTCTCTCGGCTTACTGTAAATTTGAGTGTGTTGAGCTGAACGAAATAAAGCTCAGTGATAATCCTTCCGAAAAGGAGATTGAAGCGGCTCTGAACAAAGAAGCCATGGAGGTCGAGAAGAATATTCCAAAGGATGCTTATGTTGTTGCAATGTGCGTGGGAGCAAAGCAGCTTAAAAGCGAGGAGCTTGCGGCAAAGATAAATTCCGTTGCACTTTCGGGAAAAGGCAGAATATGCTTTTTGATCGGCGGCTCCTTCGGCATGGCGGAAAGCGTTAAAAAACGCGCTGATATGCGTCTCGGAATGTCAGAGATGACATTCCCGCACCATCTTGCAAGAGTAATGCTTGCAGAGCAGATTTACAGAAGCTTTAAGATTAACGAGGGCTCAAGATATCATAAATGAGCCCGGAGGAACATATGGATAATGAATTAAAACTTGAATGGGGAAGAAGAATAACCGGGGATCTCTATAATAGATGGCCCAAGGATGAAAACGGTGAGCTGATTGAGCCCGTTTTCCTGACCCATTGCTCAAATCTGGGTTTAAATGACGAAATGCTCGTCAACCTTCTCGAAGCTTATTCCATACCGTGCATAAGACAATACCCCAATGACGGCGATTTCGGTCGCCTTATTCTTGGTGTCTGCGGCACGGGCGTAGATATCTATATACCTAAAACAATGTATGAAGACGCTGTCAATCTATCTGAAGGGAATGCAGAATATGAGGAATTATAAAGAAGAATACCAGCGCTGGCTGGATAGTCCCGCACTCAGCGAGGCAGAGTGGGAAGAGCTTAATGCGATAAGAAATGATGAAAAAGAAATCGAAAGCAGATTTTTTGCGCCCCTCGAGTTCGGCACCGCAGGACTGCGCGGTATAATGAAGGTCGGACTTCATCATATGAACGTACATGTAATCCGTCACGCAACCCAGGCTTTTGCCAATGTTATCAAGGCCGAGGGCGAGGCAGCTATGAAAAAGGGCATCGCAATCTGCTTTGACTGCCGTATAAACAGCGAGCTTTTTGCACATGAGGCTGCTTGCATCATGGCGGCAAATGGTATTCATGTCCGTATTTTCGATGCTTTGCGTCCCACACCCGAGCTCAGCTTTGCAGTACGCTATTACGGCACCACTGCAGGCCTGAATATCACCGCAAGCCATAACCCTAAAGAATATAACGGCTATAAGGTGTATTGGTCTGACGGCGCACAGCTTCCTCCTCAGCATGCCGAGGCAATAGCAGAGGAAATGAACAAAATTGATATCTTCCACGATTTCGTCAGCTGCGATTTCGATGAAGCGGTTGCAGACGGTCGCATTGAAGTGATCGGTGCCGAAACAGACGAGGCATACCTTAAGTGCGTCATGGAGCAGGCAGTCAATAAAGACGTTGTTGCAAAGGTCGCAGATAAGTTTAAGATTGTCTATACGCCCTTCCATGGCGCAGGTCATAAGCTTGTACCCGAAGCACTGAAACGCCTTGGAATTACACAGCTTTATCCTGTCAAAGAGCAGATGGTAATTGACGGTGCATTCCCCACGGTGGAAAGCCCCAACCCCGAAAATCCCGAAGGCTTCTATATCGCAGTTGAGCTTGCAAAGGAAGTCGGCTCCGACCTCATAATCGGCACAGATCCCGACTCAGACCGTATCGGCGTAATGGTACGCGACGGTGAAGAATATACATCCATTACAGGCAACCAGATCGGCGTTCTGCTTCTGGACTACGTAATAAATGCAAGAAAAGCAGCAGGAACTCTGCCCGAAAATGCAGGCGCTGCAAAGAGCATCGTAACCACCGAAATGGCGAAGGTCGTTGCAGAGCAAAACGGCGTTCACCTCGAAAGCACCTTTACCGGCTTTAAATTCATGGCAGAACGTATTGCCGAGTGGGAAAAGTCCGGCTCCTATAAATACATCTTCGCATATGAAGAAAGCTACGGCTACATGATGGGTGACTACGTCCGTGATAAGGATGCAGTAACCGCGTCACTGATGGTAGCTGAAATGGCAGCATACTACTTCGATAAGGGTATGAACCTGAAGCAGGCAATGGACAGCCTTTACGAGAAGTACGGCTGGTATGGCGAAAGAACCCTCAATCTTGTTATGCCCGGCCTTGATGGCCTTGAGAAGATGAAGAAAATCATGCTTGAGCTCCGTGAGAATCCGCCCAAGGAGATCTCAGGCGTTGATGTTTTCCGTGTCCGCGACTACGCTGACGGAAGCATTACCGTTCCCACACTCGGCATAGTTGGTGAAACTTCCATAAAAGGCTCAAATGTTCTGTACTTTGAGCTTGCCGACGGCTCAAACTTCATCGTTCGTCCCTCAGGCACCGAGCCCAAGATCAAGGTTTATATCCTCTCCAAGGGCGAGAATAAGGCTGAGTGTGACGAAAAAATCGAAAAGTACTCCGCATTTGCCGAAAGCCTTAAGAAATGAAAGAATTATTTGAAATTTTTGCAGTAGCCTTCCGCGTAGGTCTCTTCACCTTTGGGGGAGGCTACGCCATGCTTCCCATACTCCAGCGAGAGGTCGTTGAAACACGAGGCTGGGTATCCGAGGAGGAAGTGCTTGATTATTATGCCATTGGCCAGTGTCTTCCGGGCATTATCATGGTAAATACCATGATATTCGTAGGCCATAAGCGCAAAGGCAATATAGGCGGTATCGCAGCGGCACTCGGCACGGTCTGTCCCGCACTGATTATCATAACTTTGATAGCGGCACTTCTTACAAACTTTGCCGATGTTCCCGCAGTGAAAAACGCATTCGCGGGAATTCGCGTATGCGTTGTGGTCCTGATATTCAATGCCATAGTCAAGCTTTGGAAAAGCTCAATGATTGACTGGAAATGCTTCATTTTGTTCGCATTAGTTGTTGCCGGCTCGCTGTTTACTAAAATTACTCCCGTGGTATTTGTAATCTTTGCCGCTGTTGCAGGCATCGTTATTAAGACCTTGGAGGTGAAGAACACATGATTATTCTTCGTCTTTGGTGGGAGTTTTTCAAAATCGGTATGTTCTCGGTTGGCGGCGGAATGGCAACCCTTCCGTTTCTTTACGATATTTCCGACAGAACCGGCTGGTTCAGCTATGATCAGATAGCAGATATGCTTGCCGTTTCCGAGTCCACACCCGGACCTATCGGAATAAATATGGCAACCTATACAGGCTTCACAACAGCCGGCTTCTGGGGCTCTCTTGCGGCGACTCTCGGTATCATAACCCCGGGGATTATCATTGTACTTCTTATCGTTGCCGTGCTTGATCGCTTCCGTAAGAATAAATATGTTGAAGCCGCGTTTTACGGCCTGCGCCCTGCATCCACGGGACTCATCGCCGCGGCAGGTGTGCTTGTAGTCGAGATTGCGCTTTTAAACCTTGATATTTTCAAAGAAAGCGGAAAAATCCTCGAGGTTTTCAACTGGAAAGCAATAGGCCTTGCGGCCTTGCTTTTGGTACTTACACGTTGGTTTAAGCCCACGAAGAAGCTTCACCCTGTTGTATTTATAGCGTTTTCCGCAGCAGTAGGAATTGTGTTCTCCTTTGCGGGAGCTTAAAACAATAATAAAGCTCCGAAATATGCGATAAACGCAGCCAATATAGCTATAATTAACCGTCCGATCATGTATCGGGCGGTTTTTATATTTGTGTCGGTGATTACCGCAAAGCTCTGAAAATGCACGGAAATGCCGCCCCAGCCGAGTAAGAACGCAGCAAGAGCTAAGTTCAGCGGAGTTATGCCGAGCTCCGACATGCTTGCAATACCGCTTCCGAGCTCAAGAAAACCCACGAGAAAGGCGCGGCAAAAGCTGAGCTCTGCGTGGGTATATTGTGCCAGTGTGCCCGTCAGAACGGAGAAGGTCCCTGCCGCATCAAATAAGCTCACTAGCACGGTAAATGCCACGATAAAACCGCAGACGTTGAGCAGCGCATTGACCGAGCTTTTGACCGATGCGGTAAATGCGTTTGCAAAGCTCATATTCATTGCCGTCGCTTCGCCCGAAGCGGCGTTTTTGTTCTTCCCCGATAACAGTATTCCGCCCAGCAGTGCGGCAAATATGTGAACTGCGTAGAGAAAAATACCTGCAGCCGAGGACTTGAATACACCAATGCCGCAAGCACCGATAATGAATGCCGGTCCGGAATTGTTGCAGAATATCAACAGTTTTTCCGCTTCCTGCTTTTCAAGCTGCCCGTGCATGTACATTTCGGCTATGTATGATGCACCGAGAGGATAACCTCCCGTGAGCCCCATAATAAAAGCCGAGCCG
>JAZLGD010000045.1:0-4505 GCA_045616105.1 Oscillospiraceae bacterium
CCTCGTTAACGGGAATACGCTCAATCTCAGACACCTCAGCAGGTAATTCACCCTCGGCAATTCCCCATTTTTCAATAAACTTATTAAACCCGAGTTTTTTGAAAAGTCCGTAGAGCTCCGGCTTATAATCTTCATTCCAAAGACAGCTTTCGGGGCTGAACTCAATCGGAACTTCCCTGCATATTGTTGCAAGCTCGTAGGATAGCTTTGCGCTTTCCTCGCCCTCACGGAGCTTTTTGCGCACACCCTCTTTGATTTCGAGTGAATCAATATCGGAATAAATCTTATCAATAGTGGTATAGCGCTGTATAAGGTCCATAGCGGTCTTTTCACCGACACCGGGTACACCGGGTATATTGTCGGATGAATCGCCCATTAGTGCCTTGAGATCAACTATATGCACAGGCTCAAAGCCGTACTCCTCGCGGAACAGTTCGGGTGTGTATTCCTTAGTTTCTGTCTGTCCCATACGGCTTTTTACGTGACAGATGTGTGTTGTGTCCGTAATAAGCTGGAAGCTGTCTTTATCGCCTGTTACAATACGGCAATCCCAGCCCATATCCTCACATTTTTTGCCAACTGTTCCGAGAATATCATCTGCTTCATAACCCTCAAGCTCCAGTCGCTTAATGCCCATTGCATCAAGAACTTCTTTGAGGATAGGCATCTGCACGGCTAGTTCTTCCGGCATACCCTTACGCTGAGCCTTATATCCCTCATAGCGGATATGGCGGAACGTCGGTGCCTTAAGGTCAAAGCTAACGCACACAGCTTCCGGCTTTTCGCTGTCCAAAAGCTTACGGAGAATGGCGAGGAAGCCGTAAATGCCGTTTGTGGGAGTGCCGTCAGGCGCATTAAGCTGTCGAACTCCGTAAAAGGCACGGTTTACAATGCTGTTACCGTCCAAAATCATCAGCTTCATTAGTTTACTCCCCCTTCACCGCGAAGTCTTATTATCGCATCGCGAAGCTCAGCCGCGAGCTCGAATTCGAGCATCTTCGCGGCCTCGCGCATCTTCTTTTCAAGCTGTTCAATAGTTTCCTTGCGCTCACGGTTGGTCATCTTAACGCCATCCGCGCGCTTGAGTGCTTTTTCGCCTGAGCTGGATATCTCTATAAGCTCGCGAACACTCTTAATTATGGTCTTAGGCTCAATACCGTTTGCCTTATTATAGGCATCCTGCTTTGCTCTTCTGCGCTCGGTTTCAGTTATAGCCGCTTTCATGGAGTGCGTCATCGTATCTGCATACATGATAACAAGTCCCTCCGCATTTCGTGCGGCACGACCGATAGTCTGAATAAGACTCGTTTCGCTTCTGAGGAAGCCTTCCTTATCAGCATCGAGTATTGCAACCAGACTGACCTCTGGAAGGTCAAGACCCTCACGAAGGAGATTGATACCAATAAGAACATCAAAATCTCCAAGGCGCAGGCTTCTTATTATCTCCATGCGCTCAATTGCTCCGATATCATGGTGCATATAGCGGCACTTGATTCCTGCATTGCCCAGATACTCCGCAAGATCTTCAGCCATTTTTTTAGTGAGCGTTGTCACCAATGTGCGCTGATTCTTCTCAACTCTTGTGTTGATTTCGCTGATAAGATCATCAATCTGCCCCTCAATGGGTCGGACTGATATTTCGGGATCAAGAAGTCCCGTAGGTCTTATTATCTGCTCGGCAATTGCACCTGCTCTCTCGCGTTCAAAGTCACCCGGAGTTGCGGAGACGTATATTGCCTGCTTAATTCTCTCCTGAAATTCGTCAAACTTCAGCGGTCTGTTATCGAAAGCAGATGGGAGACGGAAGCCGAAGTCTACAAGGGATTCCTTGCGTGCCCTGTCGCCGCGATACATTGCTCTTACCTGTGGCAGAGTAACGTGGCTTTCGTCAACAAACAGCACAAAATCATCTGGGAAATAGTCAAGAAGGGTCATAGGCGCACTTCCGACAGGTCTTCCCGATATAATTCTCGAATAGTTTTCTATGCCTGTGCAGTAGCCAAGCTCCTGCATCATTTCTATATCGTAATTTGTTCTCTGTGAAATGCGCTGTGCCTCAAGAAGCTTGCCGTTTTCCTCGAAAAACTTCACCCGCTCATCACACTCGCGTCGAATTTCATCAATTGCCGCTGCCATTTTTTCCTTGCTGACAACATAGTGACTTGCAGGATATATCGCGACATGATTAAGATAACGGTTTACCTTGCCTGTAACCACATTGATTTCGCTGATACGTTCAATTTCATCTCCGAAAAACTCAATTCTTATCGCTCGGTCGTTCGAATATGCCGGAAAAACCTCAACCGTATCTCCTCTGACTCTGAACATATTGCGTTCAAATGCGAGGTCGTTCCGCTCATAGCGTATTTCTATAAGCTTTCTCAGCAGCTCGTCAAAATTACGTTCCTGTCCGGGGCGAAGAGATATAACCATGCTTTTATAGTCAATAGGGTCACCCAGACCGTATATACACGAAACCGAGGCAACAACAATTACATTTCGTCTTTCAAAAAGGCTCGATGTTGCACTATGGCGCAGCCGCTCAATCTCGTCATTAATCGAACTGTCTTTTTCAATATAGGTGTCTGTATGCGGTATATACGCCTCAGGCTGATAGTAATCGTAATAGGATACGAAGTATTCAACTGCATTTTCCGGAAAAAACTCGCGAAACTCAGCACAAAGCTGAGCCGCAAGAGTTTTATTATGTGCCAGTACAAGCGTCGGGCGGTTTACTTGTTCAATAACTTTAGCCATTGTAAAGGTTTTACCTGAGCCTGTTACACCCAGCAAAACCTGTTCATCAAGGCCGTTATTCAATCCCTCTGCAAGTTGCTTGATAGCCTCGGGCTGATCGCCCATTGCTTCATATGAGGATACCAGTTTAAATTTGTCCAACCCAAGGCCTCCTTCTTAGTTCAGTTTTTTCTGCTCTTGTTCCATTACTGCAAAAATCAATGTTATTGCCGCTGCGTTGGGAAACGGGCAGAATATACCCGGATTAACAAGTGACATCAGAAGCATGCCAACATAGCTGAGTGAAAAAACAAACATATCGCTTTTTCTCGTCTGCCACATCATCTTAACGCGATTCGACACCTGCCATAGATATGCGGCTATACCCACAAGGCCCATTGAACCTATTACCTGAATTACACAGTTGTGATAAAAGACTATGCACCCTGTAAAAAAGGCTTTGAAGACCTTTATATGTGCAAGGTTGCCGAGTCCGATACCGAACAAAAGATGTTCTTTAAAATCCTGCAATCCAAGCTGTATATACTTCACACGGGTTTCATTTGATGATATGAACTTGCCGTCAAATTCATCAGCGCGATATGAGTAGAGATAATCGTAAACATCCGGCGCGAACTTAAAGGCAACTATAACAGTAAATACCGCAACAACTAATATCAGAATATTATAGAGTTTTCTGCTTTTTTTATTTGTAGCATAGACATATGCAGCGCAGATCACGAGAACAATCGCGCCTATAAGCAATCCGCTTCTCGACCCGCTCATAAACAGCGCACCGAACATTGCCGCCATCACAAACAGGTGAAGATTATTCTTCTTTATATAGCGGCAGCACTGAGGCATAGCCAAGAATATGACCGTGCACAAATAGTTGCGTGGCTTATAAAACAGAACCGATCCTTTAGAAAGGAACTTTGCGAAATTATGCAAATAGAACACAAGCAATATCAGCACTGCAAGTATACCTGCGGCATAAATAATAGCTGAAAGCCTCTCGCCTCTGTCATAGCTTCTTTCGTTTTGGAGTCGTGAAACGGAAATACAATATATTGCCGTCATGCCGACACCCAAGCCGAGAGTGTAATAAAGGCTGAATGGAAGGAAATAATCCTCAACCTTTATCGTGCCAACACCGCCAAGTAAGAGTGCGGCAGACACGGCTATCATCGGATACAGGAAACGACCTTTAACAAAAGGCTTTCTGTAATAAATTAGTTGGAATATCAGTGCTGCAGCAAACGGCGCTATGGCATACCACATATAAGGCGCCAGTACGGAATAATCCTTGAAATATTCAGTTGATGTAAGGAATATTGCGAACAGCGGGAATGCAATTGAAAGAAGATCATCGCAAAACAGTAACAGGAAAACCGTTTCTGCAAGTATAAGAAACATGCAAAGCAGCGCCTGATTAAGCACAAGCCCCACTACAGACAAAAGAACATTAAAGAATATAAAGTATTTATTGTTCCAGAACTTATCAGCGATAAGCTGAAGTTTTTTTAATGTGCTCATTTGGATTATTCTCTTTCAACGAACAATTGAACAAGGGTTGCATAAAGAACATCAGGACTTACAGGCTTAATTATATAACCATCAAACTTATTTCTTGATGCAGTACCCGAATCACTTATAAACGCATCTGCCGTCATAGCGATAATAGGCACAACGGACGAGTAGCGCATTTTGTTGGCTCTTATGGCCTCGGCAGCCTCAAAGCCATTCATAACCGGCATCTGAACATCCAT
>JAZLGD010000046.1:0-3118 GCA_045616105.1 Oscillospiraceae bacterium
TTGTTATGGATGACCCGGAAAATGTGTTTTCGGATAACTCCTCGGATACACTTCTGAGCGCGGCGCTTCTGGAGTTTGAGGGCGAGTTCCCCGAGCTTCCCGAGCTTGACTACGACGGAAAGTATAATATTGCGGCGGCTGAGGAAAGCGGAGACCCCGTATCCGAGGACGAGGCAAGAAAAGCGGCGGCGAAGCTCTTCGACTTTGAGGAGAAGGAGCTTGAGCTCAAATACGAAAGCGAAAACGGAGCGAGATGCTTCGAGAAGGATGACAAGGATATTTCCGTAAACGGTGACGGAAAGGTACTGAGCCTGAGCTCATCACGAGTCGTCACGGGGGATATGAAGGAAAGCGAAATGGAGGAAAAGGCGCGGCAGTTTATGGCGAATGCGGGCTTTTCGGATATGGAGCTTGTGTCGTCGGAAAGATCCCACGGCGTTCTGCGAACCGAGTTCTGCTGCCGTCAGAATGATGTGCTGTGTACCTGTGACAGCATAAAGCTGTCCATAGCATCGGATAACGGAGAGGTGTATTCCTACGATGCGACAGACTATATAAAAAACCATTCCGAAAGAGAAAAAACCCAGCCCGAGGTCACGCTGAATATCGCCCGCGCGGCGCTTCCCGATTCGCTGTCGATTCTGAGCGAGGATCTGCTCATCTGCACCAGCGAGGGCGGTCGTGAAAAGCTCTGCTATGAGTTTGAATGCGCAGATAAAAACGGGGAAAATGTAACCGTTGCGGTGGATGCCTCCAACGGAGAACAATACAAAATAAGCCTTGAAAATCAAGGGAAAAGGGCTGCGTGATGAAAAGCTTGAACTTGAAAACTAAGCGAAAATATGCTATAATTTCAGCAATTCAGAAAGAGGTAAAAACATGTTTTCGGTAGGAGATACAGTCGTATACGGAACGCAGGGAGTATGTCGAATTAAGGAAATTTCAATGCTCAAATTCGGCAAAACGAAGGCTGAATATTATATATTGACACCCGTTTCTGACGAGCGCTCAGTAGTGTATGTTCCGACTGCGAACGAAAAGCTTGTTTCCAAAATGCGCGAGCTTATATCGCGCGATGAGCTTGACGAGCTTATTGCCACCGTTTCGGAAAACGAGCTTGAATGGATAAGCGATGATACGGGCCGTAAGAACTATTGCGATGAGGTGGTAAAAACCGGCTCTCGCCGTGAGCTTATGCAGCTTGTGGGAATGCTGTACACCCACCGCGAGCTTCTGAAAGACCGCAAGAAGCATTTTCACACTGTGGATGCCCAGTATCTGAAAGCGGCAGAGCGCCTTTTGCACGATGAGTTTGCCTATGTCCTCGGCATATCCGCTGATGAAGTTTCCGAATATATAAGCTCGAGAGTCGCAAAATAGAATAAAAAACCGTACCGCAGCTGCGGTACGGTTTTCTGTTATTTGTCGCAGTGCCTTGCCAGAAGCATGTTCCAGACCGCGGAAAAGCCTGCGGAAAGCGCAGCAATGACCATGGGCGCGAATGCCGCACCAACGGCTTTGAGGTCGGTCCAGTCAGCGATTCCGGTCAGAACAGCGCCGGCCTCAGCGGCGATAACTCCGAAAAATGCCTGAACAAAGGTTTTCAGCGCACGAATAAGGCAATCCTTGCTCATGCCGTTTCACCTCCCGTGTACATTTATTGAAGAAAGAAAAACTCCCCTCAACCATATGCCGCGGAAAAAGAAAACTTGCATATTTCAGTACAAGTAAAATTAAGTTGAGAAATTAATATCAATGTGGTAAAATCTGCTCATAAATGTGTGGATAAGGAGCATGAGAGATATGAAAACTCCTCTTATGATGATTATAAATCCTGCAGCGGGAAAGGGCGAATATAAGAACGGTCTTCCCGAAGCGATGAAAATGCTTTCAGATGCAGGCTATGCGGTAAACGTATTTTTTACCGAGGAGCGGGGACATGCCACCCGACTTGCACAAGAGCATGGCGGAGAATATGAAAAGCTTGTCTGCCTCGGCGGCGACGGAACTCTGGCTGAGGTTATTGCGGGTCTTATGAGACTGGAAAAGCGCCCGCAGGTGGGCTATTTCCCCATAGGCACTGCAAACGATGTGGCGCGAACCACAGGCCTTCCTAAAAACGACATGATAGAAAGCGCGGCAAGGTTTATAGCCGGAACTCCGCTTGCGTTTGACGTAGGCAAGCGCAACGGGGGATATTTCAACTATGTTGCCGCATTCGGCGCATTCACCGAGGTCAGCTACGGCACACCTCAGGATATAAAGAAGAAGCTTGGTGAGGCGGCATATCTCATCGGCGCGGTAAAGAGCATAAAATCTCTCAAAAGCCGCCATGTTAAGGTTGAGTACGATGAGGGCGAGCTTGACGGAGAATTCCTCTACGGCGGCGTTTCAAACTCTTATTCCATCGGCGGCATTGTTGATCTGCCCCGGGATATAGTCGATCTTGGCGACGGAGAGCACGAGCTTATCCTCATCAAAAAGCTCCCCGGTCTGGGAGCGCTTTTAAAGCTGGCGGTTCAGGTTTTGAGCCACGATTTTTCCAGCGAATACATTGTCATCAGGCACACGAAAAAAGCAAAGTTTATCTTTGATGAGCCCACGGTACTTACCCTCGACGGAGAGGAAAGCGAAGCTTATACAGAGTTTTCGACAGAAAACTGCTGCAGGGCAATCGAGATAATCAGGTAAGCAGACAAGCCCATAATCAGAGGGAAAGGCGGATTAATGAAACTAAACGGCAAAATATTTGCAGCTCTGGCAAGCGCAGGCATAGGATATACTCTCGGAACCATAAACCCTGCATACACCATCGGCCTGAGAAACGGATACGATATCCGCGAAAGAGGCTCGGGAAACGCGGGCGCATCGAATGCGATAATTTTAGAAGGTAAGGCGGCAGGGGCCTTCGTCATGGCTTTCGACATCAGCAAGGCGGCGGTCGCCGTCAGCACGAGCCGCAGACTGTTCCCGAACTATGAGTCGGCCAGCGAGATCGCGGGTGCTGCGGCTGTTCTCGGCCATATGTTCCCGGCATCAATGGGCTTCAGAGGCGGCAAGGGGCTTGCGTGCCTCGGCGGTACAATAGCGGCCTACGGTCTGCAGGACTTTTCGTTTA
>JAZLGD010000047.1:0-22283 GCA_045616105.1 Oscillospiraceae bacterium
CGAGCTCCCCGACGAGGTGGAAAAATCCGGCTACAGCACCGCGACCAAGGCAAGACTTGAAAGCACAAAGGTAAGCAAATTAGGCTGGAAAGCAAAATACGATATACAGAGCGGTATTAACAGAACGATAGATATATTGAGCGTTTGCGAATGATATGAACAACTCCCGAAGCATAGAAACGGCTTTGGGAGTTGTTCTTTTCTATGAAAAGCGAAATTTAAAAATTACCACATATTCTATTGAAAAGTTGGCATTAATATTATATAATATACTTCGTATAAATTTGTCTAAATCTGTTGAATGGTATGATCTACTGCAGCATAAGAGATTTCAGCTTTCGGAAAGATATGCTTTCTATGAACGAACTTGCAGTATCTAAACAGTTCTTCGGATTTCTTGTGAGGTATATTATGAATAACAAGCAAAGTTCTGACGGATTCAGAAAAAAACCAGTTCAAATGGCGATAAAACGCGTTTTTGATATAGTTGCAAGCTTTGTATTAATTCTGCTGTTTTTTGCAATTCCAGTTTTTATTGTTGTCCCTATTCTGATTTGTGCAACTTCAAAAGGACCGGCTGTCTTCACTCAGGAAAGAGTGGGCAGGAACGGAAAGATTTTCAAGATATTCAAGTTCCGCACAATGCTTATACCCGAAGAAAGAATTATGGCTGATGGCACTGCTCTGGAGCCTAATGACAGCATTACAGGAGTTGGAAACTGGCTCAGAAAGACAAGCATTGATGAGCTGCCCCAGCTGTTTAATATTCTCATTGGAGATATGAGCTTTTGCGGTCCCCGACCGATGTTGCCCTATCAGGTCGATAAGATTGAGGAAAGTCAGAAGATTAGACATGTCATGCGTCCTGGCATTACCGGTCTTGCACAGGTTATGGGCAGAAACAACTTGGAGTGGGATCAGAAGCTAAAGTACGATGTTGATTATATTCAGCAGTTCAGTCTTTTGTTTGACATTAAAATCTTTTTAAAGACTGTCAAGGTAGTTCTTAAGCACGAAGGCATCGAGTATGTACATACTCTAAGCAAGGACTGATTTTATAACATATGTAAGCGGAAAAAACCGCAAAGAGAGGATATTTCATGGCAGATTTATTTCAGGTAGAAAGAAACGAAGAAACAAGAATAACAACCGACTATGATGAACTGCTGAGATTGGTTCGTGAGAGCGGTATGGATTATAAATGGGCCAAAATGTTTGTTAAGAAGCTTGCGGATGATGAAAAAGCCTACTTAGCATCAGCGGAAACAAAAAAGTGGGCTCTTGAGCGCGGATTCTATCCCGGACGTGTTGAACTTTACGGCCTGACCGAAGAAAACTACAGAAACTATATCCCGGACTATAGTTACTTTATGCTACATCCGATTAATCACCATTTCAGAAAGTGGCTCGATAAGCTGACTCTGAAATATGTACTTAACAGTAACGGTTGCGAAAAAAGCATGCCGGAATACTATCTTTATGTTGAAAACAACGGTAACTATACATATTTGATGGATCTTGATGATACCGTGAAAAAAGACAAGGATTTTATCCTTAATCTTTTGCGAGAAAAGGGAATACTGGCTATAAAACCGAATTCCGGTACTTCAGGCGGCAGAGGCTTCATGAAAGTGGAATGGCGCGATGGCAATATTCTGGTTAATAATGAGCATATCGGTATGGCCGAATTTGAGGATATTATAAGCAATATCGGCAATAACATCGTTACAGAGTACTGCTGCCAGCACGAAGAGCTTGCAAGAATATGGCCGGACAGTGAATGCACCCTTCGCCTCATAATGGCCAAAATGCCTTATGAGAATAAGTGGTCGGAAGCAAAGTGGCACAACATTATTTCGCTTGCGCGTTTTGGCTCATCTGTATCAGGCGGCGCCAGCAATATGTCGGCCGGCGGAATAGGCGTTGGCTTTGATTATGAAACAGGCAAATGCAAAGAGTTCGGTCTGAGATTCAGACGTTTCTCGACTGACGGAAATATATTTTGCTATGAACATCCCGATTCTCACGTTAAGTGGAAAGACCTTGTCCTTCCTAATTGGGAAAAAGTAAAATGCATGGTAGAAGATGTCTGTGCGCATATCTCTTCATTGGATTATCTCGGACTTGATATTATCATCACTCAGAACGGCATGAAGATTTGTGAAATCAATTCCCACCCTGCAATAGATGACGACCAGATACAGTGCAGACCTATTTTCGAGGACGAAGACACAAAGAAATTCTTTGAATACCACGGACTGTTTGACGTTGATAACAGCAAATTCTATGAAATGTATATGGCAAGCCAGAAAAAGACTGATATCTTATTCATAAAGTAATTTCGGCAATTGCAGTTATGCGTATTGGCTTAAGGTGAAAAATGGCATTTACAATAGATTATCTGAAAAATGAATACTTATCTTTGCCGTTTTTCGGTGAGGACAATAAGCTTGTGATAGACAAAGTGTGTGCATTCCTTTTTGTGCTTTCCCCGATACTGCAGCACTACAAAGGCATCTATCAGAATGCAGGCTTTACCGTGCTGCTTCTTTTGCTGCCTTATATCATATATAAGCTTTTTAAATCGAGCATAAACGAAAAAATGATGGTCGCTCTTGCACCTGCGGTCCTTTTTCAACTGTACAGGCTTGTCGACCATACATTCAGCATAAGCAAGGTAATGTATGCAACCTGTATGATTGTATTTTTCCTTGCATTCGCATGCGGCTGCTTGAATTTCAAGTATATAATAAAGTCGGCAATATACATTAGCTGTGCCGCCGGCGTACTGATTGTTCTGCAGTATATTTTCTTCTATATCGGACGTATACACATTCAGCTTGTGCCGACATCACTTCTGCTGGATAAGAGCAGCATTTGGATTCCCGGAGCAAAAACCGGACTGATCGCAGTGAACGGCCAGAGCAACGGATTTTACCGTCCGAGTGCTTTTTTTCTTGAGCCGTCGCACATGATGCTGTATTGTTTCCCTGCTCTTTTTGTGCTTTTGCTGTCACCACGCATTAACAGAGAGAGAATGAGCCTTGCAATACTTATAACAGCCGGCATTGTCCTTTCAACATCAGGTATGGGTATTGCAATCGCATTTGGCGCATGGACGGTGTATTTCGGACTGTACAGAAATGGCCGTGATAATGAAAATGTTGCAAAGCTAAGCAATTTGTTTTCCAGACAAAGTGTTTTGCTGCTTGCCGGTATGCTGATTGTATTTATCCTTATGTATTTCAGCGTCGACTTTGTTTCCAATGCAGTTAATCGCATTTTTACCAAAAACGGTAGCAACGCCATTGACGGAAGAGTGCAGATGGCGCAGTCACTGATAGGCGATATGAACGTCGGTCAGTTCCTGTTTGGCGCAACGGAAAATGTCAGCGATATACATTTTAATCTGTCAGGTTTTTATTCAACGCTTTTTAAATACGGAATTGCAGGGTTAATCCTTTCCTATGCTTTCTATTATTTCGGCATTTTAAAACTGCACGGAGCATATTTCTGGATTAATCTCATTGTAATTTCAATTTCGTTCTTTACAGCACATACCCACGGAACGTTTTATATGTTGTATTTTTCCGCAGTTTTGTTTAACGGATTTTATTCCACAACCTGTAGTACTCATGTCTGGGATGAAATAATCCCCGGAAAACTGTTTGAAAAGAAAGAGATTGAAATGAAGCAGTATAAGAGAACCATATTATCAAGAGCGTATTTCATGCTTTTACCGACCAGCAAGGCGCGAGTGAAATATCTCAGGAAAAAACATGTATTCGAGGAACTAGGCGATAATGTTTTTTATCAGTGCCGCCGTATTCCTGTCGAACCTAATCTCGTAAAAATTCATAATAATGTAGCAATAGCCGCTGATGTAAGCATTATTCCACACGATATTATCTACAAGGTTTTCAATAACCTGTCTGACAAGACAAGCGAGGACCTGAACACACATTTGGGCTGCATTGAAATAATGGATAATTGCTTCATCGGCTCAAATTCAACAATTTTGCCAGACGTGAGAATTGGCCCGAATGCAATTGTTGCAGCCGGAGCGGTTGTAACAAAGGATGTTCCCGAGGGAACAATAGTCGGAGGAAATCCTGCAAAGGTTATAGGCAGCTTTTATGAGCTTAGAGATAAGTATCTGCCAGATGCAGGGGAGATTGGTACAAAAATAGACCGCGCACCCGGCTTGTGGGCAGAATTTGACAGCAAAAGGCAGAAGTCGGAATAATACTGAAAAATAGCACAGACTTATACGAGGCAGCGAAATGTTAGAGGTAAAAAGTGAAAGAGGAAATTCAAAAATCGCCTTAAAAGCAGGCTTTTGGTATGTATTCAGTACATTCCTTACCAAAGGCCTGGCATTCATCACTACTCCTATTTTCGCTCGTCTTATGACCGAAAATGACTACGGCGAATTCTCAAACTTTGCAAATTGGCAGTCAATTCTGTTGATAATATTCGGTGTAGAGATATATAACACTCTGAGCCGTGCATACTACGATTATACCGATGAGTACGATCAGTACTCATCGACCGTAACGATAATCAGCTTTTTCCTGATCTTTGCGGCATATTTCGTTTTCCAACTCTGCGGAAATTGGATTTACAATATCGTTTCTATCCCAAAACAATTTGTAAACCTGATGTTCTTCACCATGCTTTTTCAGGCATGCAAGCAGATATATCTTACAAAGGAAAGAACTCTTTACAGGTATAAAACAGTTGCCATTATTTCAATTCTGTCTTTAGGTATTCCGACGGTATTATCAGTTATTCTGACTGCCATTGTACCTGAAGCGGACAGACTTGCAGGCAGAATGTATGGATTTTATATTCCTTATGCGTTTATCGGCGTTTACTGCACAGCTGTGCTTTTGTGGAAAGGAAAGTCGTTCAATAGAAAATATATCAAATACGCATTTGTTCTTGCCGTTCCGCTGCAGATACACTATCTTACGACTTATCTTCTGACCTCTACAAATACAATCATAACAAAAAGTGTATTGGGCGCTGAAACTGCAGCAGCTGTAAGCATTACGACAAGTATCACAAATATTCTTGTGGCGCTTTTCCAGGCTGTAACAGGTGCGCTTACAACATGGGTAATGGATAAGCTGGAGCAGAAGGAATATGCGCAAGTGCGTAAGTGCGGAACGGTATTTGCAGGTATTACAGCCGTAATTGCCATTGGCATTATGCTGTTGGGACCTGAGGCGATATGGATATTCGGAAGCAGTAAGTACGCAAATGCTGCAGGACTGATTCCGGGCCTTATATCAGCAGTATTCCTGCAGACGGTTGCAACACTGTTTACAATTATTCTCACATATGATAAAAATGTAGTTAGAACGGCAATAGTAACCGGCTTTGTAGCGGTTGTCAGCATTGCGATTAAAGCGCTGTGTTTAGCTTCTTACGGAATTAAAATACTTCCAATTATAAACATGGTTTCATTTGCTGTAATATTTATTGCTAACTGCATATTGGTATATAGAGCGGGGTACGGTGAATGTATTGATTTACGCGCATTTGCGATGATATCAGTATCGGTATTGGCAGTTATGATAAGCTGTTATTTCCTCTATAACCACTTCGCCATTCGTTGTATTTTGATAGGGATATGCGCGGCAGCAACAATTATTACCTTATATAAAACAAAGAATAGGTGGATGAAGTTGCTAAAGAAAAGAACTCAGAATAACACCAACAGAGAGGTGCGTTAAATGAAAGCATTTGTAATTGCGGGGGCAATTCCACAAATTGAATTACTTAAGCAGCTCAAAGCACGAGGCATTCACACGGTGCTGGCTGACGGAAACGAAAACTGTCTCGCACGCCCTTATGCAGATGTGTTCTACCAGATACCAATCTTCGATGTTGAAGAAGTAAAGAAGACTGCGGTAAAAGAGAATGTTGATTTTCTTATTACCGTCTGCGCAGATCAGGTTCTGCTTGTGGTTGCACAGGTTTCCGAGATGCTCGGACTTCCGTGTTACATAGATTATGAAACGGCGCAGAACGTATCCGACAAGATAAAAATGAAGAGAATCTTCAAGGAAAACGGTATTCCCACCTCCGATTTTGCGGAGATGAATACTCTAAATATGGAAGCCATAAGCGGGCTTAAATATCCTCTTGTCGTAAAGCCGGTCGATGCCTACAGCTCAAAGGGCGTCAGAAAAGCCGAGAACAAGGAAGAACTCGAGAGGTATTATTATGAAGCTGAAAAAATCAGCCGTACCGGCGGAGTTATTGTTGAAGAATTCTGCCATGGCGATGAAATCAGCGTAGACGCATTTATCAAGGACGGCAAAGCACAGATTCTCTGCGTTTCAAACAGCGATAAGATAAGAGACGAGGGGCGTTTCGTTATATATCGCGGAAGATGTCCCGTTTCCGCTTCGCCTGAAATAATGGCGCAGATCGAAACAGTTGCCCAGCAGATAGCTGATGCCTTCGGTCTGAAAAATGCTCCATTGCTTATTCAGATGATAAACGACGGCAAGAATGTGTCCGTGCTTGAATTCTGCGCAAGAACCGGCGGAAACATGAAGTGGCTGCTGATTAAGCACTCCTGCGGAGTTGATGTTATCGGCGCAGCTATTGACATCACTTTGGGCAAAGAGCCTGATCTGACTGTCAGAGATACAGGCAACAAGTATGTTGTCAATGACTTCGTTTACTGCAATGAGGGAACATTCGACCACATCGAGGGCTTTGAAGAGCTGAAAGCTGAAGGCATTATCAATGACGGCTTTGCGCTCAGGCCTAAAGGCATGAAGGTCATGGGAATTAAAAGCAGCAGTGACCGAATTGCCGGATTCAATATAACGGCAAAAACACTTGAAGAATTCAATCAGAAGCACAAGGTTGCATTGCAAACAATTAAAATTGTTGATGAAGATGGAAAAGACATGATGCGCCGCGATTTGCTTCCTGATTTGAAGTAAGTCGAATGATTACATATAACGCGGAACAAAAACAGTATTGTTTTGTAATTATTTGTTGAAATTACCGCACAATAAGTATATAGTAATGATTTGGCAGTCGGCAGGAGGGAACAGTCATGTCCATGAACATGAAACAACTGAAATATGTGCTTGTTCTGGCTGAAGAAGGTTCCTTTTCGAGAGCAGCTGAAACTCTTAATATAACTCAACCGTCGCTGTCGCAGTACATCAAGAAAATTGAAAAACAGCTGGGCGTTGAACTGTTTGAGAGAACAAACGGCGATGTCCGAATTACGGATGCCGGGCGCATTTATATCGAAGCGGGCAAGAAAATTCTTGACCTCGAGCATCAGATGGAAAATGCGTTCTCCGATTTGTCCGAGTTCAAGGGCGGAACCGTTTCAATCGGAATTTCACCATACCGCAGCGTGCATCTGATGCCGGCGGTGCTGAGGGAGTTCAACAAATCGTACCCGCATATTAAGCTTGTGGTAAGAGAAAAATCGGGGCGGGACCTGATAGAATCGGCAATGCACGGCGAGTTCGACTTGTGCGTTATTGCTCTTCCTGTTGACGAAAAGCTTTTCAACTATGAGCTGATTCAGAAGGAAAGCGTTGTTATAGCAGTCAGTAAGGATTCACCCCTTTACAGCACACTTCGGCTTGCGGCGAAAACGGATAAAAACCGAAAGTTTCCCGCTGTTGATATTAAGGTTGTACAGGGAAAGAACTTTGCGGTGCTCAAAAAGTATATGCCGATGAGAAATCTCACCGACAGAATACTTGAGGATAACGGCGTGCGTATAAACGAGAAGGTGGAAGTCAGCAGCAACGAAGCGCTTCTGTCAATCGTGGAATCCGGTGTGTGCGCATCGTTTATTCCATCGGGCTTGACTAACACGTCTAATGATAAAGTTGCTTTCTTCTCGATAAAGCAGAATGTAGAGCTCCGCGATGTTGCGGTGGTTTACCGAAAAGAGCAGTATATTTCAAAACCGATTTCGGATCTTATTGAGATTTTTAAGACTGTTTCATAACAGTTCTAAAAATTTTAAAATAGATATAGGCAAAAGATTATAAAATTCATAACTAAATGGAGAAATGAATGAACAGAACAGACGAATTTCTTAATAAGCTTTGGGAGCTTATGGAAAGAGAAATCCCCGAAGAGGTCATAAAGAGAACAAAGCTTGCTTTGCTCGATTATATAGGAGTAACTCTTGCGGGACTCCATGTGCAGGGAGCAAAAGAAGATAAGCTTCTGGAGGAGTTCAGCGTTGAGAAGGGAAGTATATACCCCGTAGGCATGGACAAGCCCGTCGGCATGAATGAGGCGGTGTTCCTTAACGGTCTGAACGCCCATGCTCTGGACTTTGATGACGGTACCAATGCGGGCATAATCCACTTGGGATCTCCCATATTCTCCGTGCTTCTTGCTCTGGCGCAGAAATATGAGATTGACAGCGACAGACTTTTGAAAGCAGCGGTTTTCGGTTACGAGGCCTCATTCACCATGGCACGAAGCATACAGCCTGCCCTTAAGCTCAGAGGTTACCACGCAACGGGTACCTGCGGTGTGCTCGGCATTGCCGTTGCTGCGGCATATGCTCTCGGCATGAGCAGGGCGGAAATGAAGAATGTGTTTTCCGTTGCTGCCGTATCGGCCTCGGGTACGCTGAAGGTGCTCGAAGACGGCTCCGACCTGAAGCCGTACAATGTGGCGAAGTCGTCTGTGCTCGGGCTTATATCCCTACAGATGGCAAGAGCGGGATTTGTTGGTGCTGATGATGCGCTCAGCGGTATCGCGGGCTATCTCACCCAGATGTACGGCGACGACAAGGTTGAGTTCGTTCCCGTGCTGCTTGACGGTACATACGCAGTTCAGAAAGCATATATAAAGCCATATGCCGCTTGCAGATATACGCACCCGTCCATCGATGTTGCGGCAGAGCTGCGCGGCAGCAATGCGGCAGCTGTTGACGACATTGAGTCTGTAAACATCAAAACCTACAGCCTTGCGGTTAAAAAGCATGACCACACTGATATTCGCGGCGCGGCATCGGCCAAGATGAGCATCCCTTATAACTTCGCAGTAACTTATCTTACGGGCAAGACGGGAATGGACGCATTTGCAGACGATGTGCTGAACGATGAAGATGTTCTGAAGCTGACACGCAAGGTGGCGGTTGAGGAAGATGAATACATGACCGAAGTTTTCCCGGGGAAGACCATAGCAACGGTTGAATTGAAGCTTAAGGACGGTACCGTGCAAAACGGCATCAGCGAGCTTCCCAAGGGCGAGCCTGAAAACCCGCTGAGCGACGAAGAGGCAATAGGCAAGTTCACAAGCCTTGCGGTATTTGGCGGAAAGACCCGTGAAGAAGCAGAAAAAATTACAGCGGCAGTAATGAACAACGATATCCCGGAACTGCTGAAGCTGTTGAGATAATGAGTTCAGAAAAAAGGAGAACGATATGGCAAATTTGATTTTAGGTACTATGACTTTTGGCCAGCAGGCCTTCGACGATGAAGCAACCGTTATGCTCAAGACCGCTATGGATAACGGTATCAGAGATTTTGATACAGCCTATGTTTACAATGAGGGCGAGTGCGAGCGAGTTATCGGAAGAGTTCTCGAAAAGTTCGAGGATAAGAACTATCGCATAGCGACAAAGGTAAACCCCAGAGTTACCGGAAAGCTGGACAGAGAGGCGATTTTCGCGCAGTTCAACGAGTCTCTGGAAAGACTTAAAATGGACTCCGTTGATATCCTTTATCTGCATTTTCCCGATCACCTTGTAAGCCTTGAAGAAATGCTTTCAAGCTGCGATGAGCTTTATAAGCAGGGTAAGTTTAATGAGCTGGGTCTGAGCAATTATCCTGCGGACGAGGTTGCAAAAGCTTGCGAAATCGCAAAGGAAAACGGCTGGATCGTGCCCACTGTTTACGAAGGTATTTACAGCGCACTCAACAGAAAGGTTGAGGAAGACCTGTTTGCAATTCTCCGTAAATACGGTATGCGCTTCTATGCTTATAACCCTCTGGCAGGCGGCTTGCTTACGGGTAAGTACAAATCCATCGAAGACATGCCCGAGGACGGACGCTTTGTAAAACGCCCCGGTTATAAAGGCCGCTATTGGAAAGAAAGCTGCTTCAAAGCGGTGGATATGATAAGAGAAGCCTGCGAAAAGGAAAATATCAGCATGGTAAATGCCAGCTTCAGATGGCTTGCATATCACTCCTGCATTGATTTCGAAAAGAATGACGCAATCCTCATCGGTGCATCCAGACCCTCACAGCTGGTACAGAACATCGAAACCTTCTCAAGCGGTCCTCTGCCCGAGGCACTCGTAAAGGTTTATGAAGAGGCATGGGAAATCTGTCGCGAGGATGCCAGAGACTATTTCGTATATCAGAACTGAGGGAGGCAGCAAGATGGTCGACCAAAAAGAATTTATAAAGAAGCTTACCGATAATGATGTAAACTTCTTCACCGGCGTTCCCGATTCCTATCTGAACGATTTCTGTATGGAAATTCTGCACAGCATGCCGAAGGAGAAGCATGTTATTGCCGCAAACGAGGGCAATGCAATAGCTCTTGCGGCGGGCTATTATTTCGGAAACGGCGGAGTACCCCTCGTTTATATGCAGAACTCCGGTATGGGAAATGCGGTAAACCCGCTTGTATCCCTCTGCGATAAGAACGTATATTCGGTTCCTATGGTGCTCGTCATCGGATGGCGCGGACCGGGCGAGGATAGCCACCCTCAGCATAAGGTTCAGGGCGAGATTACAACAAAGCTGCTCGATGACATGGATATTCCCTATGTTGTTATTACCGAGGAAAACGCTCTCGAGGCGGCAGAATGGGCAGCCAATGAGGCAAAGGAAAACATGTGCCCCGTTGCCCTCGTGGTAAACAAAGGAATCCTGACTGCAAAGAGCAAAATCCCGTTCAAAGACGAAAGCTACCCTTTGAGCCGCGAGGAAGCAATGGCTGTTGTGCTTTCATGCGCTCCGGCTGACGCGATTTATTCTGCAACAACGGGCAGAGCATCACGAGAGCTTCACGCCCTCAGAGATATACGCGGCGAAAACCACGCTCACGATTTCCTGAATGTCGGCTCCATGGGTCACGCATCCTCTGTCGCGGCGGGAATGGCCCTTGCATGCCCTGACAGAAAAGTCATTTGCTTTGACGGCGATGCAGCCGCAATCATGCACATGGGCTCATGGACAACAGACGGCAAAATGCAGCTTAAGAATCTGCTCCACATTGTTCTCAATAACGGCGTGCATGAGTCCGTCGGCGGACAGCCTTCAGCCGGACGAATTGTAGATTTTACGGGTATAGCAAAGTCCTGCGGATACGCTACGGTGGACTTTCCCGTCGAGGATGAAGCAAGTCTTGTAAAAGCCGTAAAAGAGCTTGCCGATACGGACAGACCCGGTTTTATAGATGTACATATCCATGCGGGACTCAGACCCGGAATGCCCCCGCTTAAAGTAAACCATAAAGAGATAATAGAAGAACTTAAAAACGAATTGAGAAGCGAAAAGGAGTAAGAAAAAATGAAAGAAACAAGAGAATTTTTAGAAAAACTCGGTCTCCCCGGCGGAGATTGCTATTCACTGCCCACATCTGAGAAGCGTTTTGCTGACGGCGGCCAGTTCCGTTTTGAGGTACCCGGCATTCAGGGCCCCAAGGTTATGAAGGCACTTCTTGAAGCAATGGACAGCTACGGCCTCTATCTGCATCGCGTTACCCAGACTCAGGGCATCATGCGCCTGACCGATGATGAGATCAGCAAGATGGTTGAGCTTGCTCACGACTGGGGCACCGACCTTATCCTTGCAATCGGCCCCCGTGCAACTACCGATACTTCTGCATCCGTACATACCGATGAGGGCGTACGCATGGGCTATCGCCTGCGCGGTCAGGAACAGATCGTCCGCGCCATTGAGGACGTAAAGCGTGCCGCACGCCTCGGCTGCCGCGGCTTCCTCGTATATGACGAGGGCTGCCTCTGGGCACTCAACGAGTTCCGCAAGGCAGGCGAGATCCCCGCAGACTGCCACTTCAAGGTTTCCGCACACGCAGGTCACGGCAACCCCTGCTCTGCAAAGCTTCTTGAAAGCATCGGCGCCGACTCCATTAACCCTGTCCGCGATATTCAGCTTCAGATGCTCTCCGCTATGCGTCAGGCTGTAGATTGTCCCATTGATATCCACACCGAGAACCCCAAGTCCACCGGCGGCTTCATCCGTCACTACGAGGTTCCCGAGATGATCCGCATCGCTTCTCCCATTTACCTCAAGACCGGCGGCTCTGTTGCGGCAACTCATAGCTGGGACAGCACCGAGGACGACGCACGCAAGCGCGCAAAGCAGTGCGCACTTGTAAAGCGTATGATTGACGAGTACTACCCGGAGGCAGCATGGTCTCCCAAGGGAAGCCTGGTGTGATATGAGGCACCACAAGTATAATCCTGATTTTAAGTTTGTTGAGGCACCTGTTGAGTTTAATAAATACACTGACAGAGAGCTTCTGCCTTACTGCCTCGGCGCAAGCATGTATATGCCGGGCATCAAGGATTTCAAGGACAAAATCCTGAATAAGTCCATGCCGGGTCTCACCACCATGGTTATGTGCTTTGAGGATGCCTGCCCCGAAGACAGAGTTCCCGAGGCGGAGCAGAATGTCCTCAACCTGCTTGAATCAGTTTATGAAGCGGTTGAGTCCGGAAAGCTCGATGCAAATGATGTGCCTCTGATTTTCTGCCGTGTTCGCAACATAGATGAGTTCCATCATTTTTCATCCATGCTACGCAAGGAGCATGTCAAGATGCTGGCCGGCTTTAACTTCCCCAAGTTCAATTCCGAAAACGGTGAAGTCTATTTCTACCATCTTAAGGAGCTTAACGAGCGCTTCGGCGAAGTGCTTTACGGCATGCCGATTATTGAAGACCCCGTAGTTGCGTACAAGGAGACCAGAATAAACGAGCTTATGCGAGTCAAGGCCATCTGCGATAAGTACAAGGATATTGTCCTTCAGATTCGTGTCGGTGCAACAGATTTCTCGTCCTGCTTTGGCGTAAGACGCGGTGTTGACTACTCAATCTACGATATTATGACTGTACGCGAGTGCCTGTCCGATATCCTGAATGTCTTCAGCCGCAACAACGACTATGTTGTATCAGGCCCTGTCTGGGAATACTTCCGCGCGAGCAAGGAAATGATGTTCAGCGAGCTTCCCAAGCATACCATTGACGACATGCTTATGCAGAGAATTCCCATCTACAATATGGAAATCGACGGCCTGCTTCGCGAAGTCGTGCTTGATAAGGCAAACGGATTTGTCGGCAGAACGGTAATTCATCCCACCCATGTTAAATTCGTGAATGCTCTTCAGGCGGTTACAAGAGAAGAATATGAGGATGCGTGCCAGATTCTCGGAACGGCAGGAGGAGTAGTCAAGAGCGATACGGCAAACAAGATGAACGAGATCAAGCCTCATACAAACTGGGCACGTAAGATCCTTATGCGCGCAAAGGCCTATGGCGTGATTGAAAATGAGAAAGAGTTCGTAAAGCTGTTTGCTGTGAATGACTGAGACACGAGGCGATTATGAAAACAATTAATACTCCTATCACGGAAGATAATATTAATGAAATGAATGTCGGAGATATGATCTGTATTTCCGGAAAGATTTACTGCGGACGCGATGCAGTGCTTCCTAAGGTTCAGCAGGCTGTTAAAGACGGAAAAATTGAAGAACTGGGCATAGACCTTGCCGGCGCTGTCATTTTCCATACTGCTGTAAGCCCCGCAGGCGTAGGCCCTACTTCAAGCAACAAGCTGGAGATAGAAAGCAGCATTGAGCCCTTGTCAAAGGCGGGCGTTAAGCTCCACCTCGGCAAAGGTGCGCTTGCAGCAAAAACCGTTGAGGCACTGGATAAATACAATGCCGTTTATGCGGTAATACCGCCCGTAACGGCGCTTCTTGAGGATAAGACCGTGTCGCGCAGACTGGTTGCATTTCCCGAGCTCGGAATGGAAGCTCTGTATGAGCTCGAAGTAAATGATTATCCTGCAATCATAGCCGCCGCACACGGAAAATCTATCTATGACTGAGGGAGGAAAACGCATGGACAGAGAAAATGTTATTAAGCTTGTAAGCGAAACTCTTGTAAAAGCGGGTTCTTCGTTCAATCAGGATAAGATTGACGCATACAAAAGAGCAATCGAAAAGGAAAGCTCCGAGCGTGCAAAATGGGTAATGGAAACAATACTCCAGAATGCGGAAGCAGCGGATAAAAACCATAGTCCGCTGTGCGATGATACGGGAATACCTCATCTTCTGTTGGATGTCGGCCCCAACAGGGCTATCCCCGCGGGAATGCTCGAAGCAATTCAGGAGGGCGTTGCCGTTGGATTAAGAATGCTTCCCGGAAGACCGATGGGTATAAAGGGTTCGGATATGCAAAGACTTGACCAGTCGGGCGGACTTGACGAGGATTCAGGCGCAGTGCTGCCGGCACCCATTCAGGTAAGGACTGTTGACGAGGATGTACTCCGACTCCATATCCTTATGCAGGGCGGTGGCCCCGCAATCCGCGGCAGAACTTATCGCGTGTATCACAAGCACAGCGTGTCTGCAATTACGGATGAAATCGTTGCATGGGCAACAGAGGGCGTTAAGCTTCTCGGATGCTCGCCGTGTACGCTGGCAATAGGAATCGGCAGATCACAGTATGAAGCTGCCGCTCTTATGGAGCAGGCTCAGGTTGACGGAAGATATGATAAGCAGAGCGACTTTGAGCGGGAGATTACCGACAGAGTCAATGCAAATAAGACCGGAGCATTAGGACTCGGCGGCGATGTTTCCGTGCTCGGAACATTTGCCAAAGTCGGCCCGCAGAGAGCCAGCGGAGTAAGAGTAGTTTGCCTCAGACCCTGCTGCTGCTTTGAGCCCAGAATTGCGGATGTTGTAATCTCTGACTGATTGTATTGGTACAGCGGTTTGACACCGATAATATGTAATGCTATAATACTTCAAACAAAAATGTGGGGTGAAACACATGAACCGAGGAAGAGAAACTGACTTGCGCGAGCTACTGTATTATGCTCTTAAGAACTGGCGTATAATCATTGCTGCGGGCGTGTTTTTCGCAATAGTTTCAATCATTTGTACTCGTAGTATTGCAAATGTAGTAAACGGCATAATAACAGGTATTATGCTTGCGGTGGTGCTCTATATGATGTTAGGCATTGTAACCCGTAAAATGTGGAGCAGCTCGGCATGGCAGAGCTTTTCAATTCCCGTTATAGCAGAAATCTTTACCGAAAAAGAGCACCGCAGATTTGAAAAGTTCGATAACTGGCTGGCAAAGCTTATGGGTTTTGCAGCTCCGAAGACAAGCTTTGACGAGTCCGCCGCCCTTACCGCTGCATACATATCTGCAATGCTGAGAGAAAAGGGAGCAGCTTCGTCGGCGATTGTTGTTGAAGCTGAAAAAGAGCTTTGCGACAAGACCATGGCTGCCATGAATAAGGCTGAGTCCAACGCTTTCGCTGTTGTCGGAGATATACTCACAGACCCGAACGCCGTTTCCGAACTGGAGAAAGTCAAAGATGTTGTCCTTCTTGCAGATGGTGAAAAGATCACCATTGATGAGGTCAGAAGAATTGCTGCCCTCCTCGATGTTTGGGGAAAGAAGATACACGGCGTAATTCTCGTAAAATAAATCCAAATGATATTAAAAAACAGGTACCGATTACGGTACCTGTTTTTGTTATATTGACATTTAATCCAATGCAATGTTCCATTCGCATTCGGCGGGGAAATCGCCCTGCGCGGCGATAAATGGCTCACCGCAGGGATCAGCTCTGCGAATGACGGCGTAGCTTGCGCCTAAATCAGCGCAGACGGCGGGGAGGAAGGACACATCACCCAACGCCTCCTTGATGTACAGCATATTCTCCTCAATATATCCGCAGGCCAATCCGCCGCTTCCCGCATACATGCCACCGCCGTATGCACGGCAGATTTTCTCCTGAAACTTAAGGTAATTTCCGGGGAAATCAATGTGCGCTTTGCCGCGGAGCAGCCTTGTTCGAATGTCGCTGTATTCTTCAGCCTCGACCTCATAGTAGGCTTTACCTCTGCCGGGAAGCAGCTTTTCGTGCTTACCGTAAAGAGCGGGCTTTGTGCCCAAAACCTTTTCATACCATGAGTAAAGGCTCTTTTCAGAGGGGAGAGTCGCAATGATGTCGTAATCCATTTCCGATGCGGCCTTGCACAGCGCACGGCCAATACCGCGGCTGCGATGCTCCATCTTTACAGCAACAGCGTATACATAGCCGATGCGCTTATCCTCAAAAGAGGCGTCGAGTATGTGAAGCATGCCGATAACAATTCCGCATTTTTCCGCAACAAAGCCCTTACCCATATCGGGAAGCAGGGAATAGAATGCGTCAATCAGCGGCTTTTCGTCTCCGAATGCCTCTTGCCATATAAGCGTGAGTGCAGGTATGTCGTTCGTCCTGTACGGTCTTATGATTATATCTTCTGTCATAGTTCCACCGCCACGAATTTTTCAAGAAGTCTCTCGGGCTGATATGAAAGCTTGGATTTTCTTAAGCTCGGGTTGCCGAGGTCGTCCTCTCGGTTTACATAACATATATCGGGATGATTTTGCTTTATCATTCTGGCAAATTCTCTGCATACCATCGGGTATGCGCCGGGGATGTCGGTATAGGCTTTCTCAAAATGCTCGCAGAAGCAGTTGTCGGAAAGTCTTTCGCCCATAGCAAAGCCGATGATTTTTCCGTTGGCAAAGAGTACTCCGCCCTCGAGATCGAGTTCGCTGAAATGCTCAAAACCTCGTAGTATGGCATCGTGCTCATATTCAATGCTGCTGTCGAGGCGCTCTGCCTCTTTAAGGCTCCATTCATCAAGCATAGCCGCGCAGGCGGGCAGAAGCTCGGTGCTTATGGGAGCAAAACTCCATTCATTTTCCTTCTCGAACTTGTTGCAGTGGTTTTTCTTTGCGTGCAGGTGCTTGCCGGGATAGCTCATGAGCTTTTCAATAGGGTAGATGTAGTCAAAATTCTTCCGCGCCGGTGTGTAGGAGAACTGATTGGGGAAGGATGCCACCATAAGAGCCTTGTGTTCCTCCGTAATGCCGCAGACCTTGAGCCTGATGCCCTTTTCCCTGCAATAGCTGCGCATTTCATCAAAGGCGGGGACTATATCTCCGCTTCCTACGGGGAAACTGAAATACTCGTCGCCCATACCGCCTATGTGCGTAATAAGTCTGTCGCCTGCTATGGCGGACTTCTGCTTGTAGCGCTTGTCCCACATAAATATGTTACCATAGCAATAATCCGCACTCGAAGAGTTTTCGGTGCGGAATATCTTTTCCATATCGGGCTTTAATTCAAGGGAAATTTCTTTTAGCTGCATGTGTTTACTTCCGGTAGATGTATGTATAGTCTCTGAGTGTTTTGCGAATCTCGCGAAGGTCGGCAAAGGTTTCGGGGCGTTTTGATTCGTCTCTGAGCAGCGCGGCGGGATGGTATATCGCCATGCACATTCTGCCGTCGACATCAAACCACTGACCGTGCTCGCGGGTAATCCTGAAATCCTCGCGGATGATTGCCGTGGCGGAAATCCGACCTAAGCATATAATTATTTTGGGGTCTATTATTCTGAGCTGCTCGTCGAGCCAGTGACGGCAGGCCTCCTGCTCAGTGGCGAGGGGGTCGCGGTTTTTCGGAGGACGGCATTTAACTATGTTTCCGATATAGACCTTGCTTCTGTCAAGGTCTATCATTTTAAGCATATCGTCCAGCAGTTTTCCGGCTCTGCCCACAAAGGGCTCGCCCTGTAAATCCTCCTGCTCGCCGGGGCCTTCGCCGATAAACATGACTTCAGCATCGGGATTGCCCACACCGAAAACCAGATTGGTTCTTGTTTCGCAGAGAGGGCAGTCGCGGCAGCCTGAGCATTTGTTTTTAAGCTCAAGGAGCTTTTCTTCGTTCATCAGCTTTCCTCCGAGTATTTAGCCAGTTCCAGAAGTATTTCACGCTTGTTGTTGTCGGGATACTCTATTACATAGTCAAGCAGGAAGCTCAGCATTTCGCCAAGCTCGGGTCCTTTAAGTCCCAGATTGAGCAAATCATCGCCCGTAACGGCCAAATGCTTAAGAGAGAAGCATTCACCGCTTTTCAAAACTGCCTTGAATTCCTTCTCACAGCTCTCGCCGTTAATGGCCTCATTAGCCATAACCGCGCAGGAAACAGCGTCGACACCGTAACTGTTCAGAAGCTTTTTCCAGCCGAGTTTGTCACGGGGAATAGAGCATTTAAGAATCTCCGATGCGGCCTCGCAGCAGCGTATTGTACGGCTGTCCAGACGAAGAGCAAGCAGAAATTCCTCGACAGAAGGAATGAAGCCGTATTTGCTCAGCATGATGCTGAAAGCCGCCCAACGGGGCAGAGCCTTCTTCTGCATACCTGCAATGGGCGCAAAGTCAGGCATCTTCCAGCCTGAGCCGGGTATGTATTTTCTGAGCAGACCGAAGGAAATAAGCGCGCTCGCGGTTTCGGGGCGTGAGGTGAGGAGAATTTTTTCGAGCTCGTCGCGTACTCTCTCGGGTGCAAGCTCCTCGGCAAGATAAGCCTTGCTCTCTATTGCGGTCAGTGTATCATAGTCGATATTAAAGCCGAGACGCGCGGAAAAGCGCAGCGCACGGAACATTCTCAGCGCATCCTCGCCGAAGCGGGTGTTCGCATCACCGACGCATCGTATGGTTTTGTCGCGAATATCTTTTATTCCGTCAAAGGGGTCGGAAATCATGCCGTCAGGGGAGAGGGCAATGGCATTCATGGTGAAATCGCGCCGGCTGAGATCACTGATGAGGTCGGATACAAATGTAACCGAATCGGGACGTCTGTGGTCGCGGTAATCGCCCTCGGTGCGGAAGGTCGTGACCTCCGCAGTCTTTGCTCCGACAATGACGGTAACAGTCCCGTGCTTAATGCCGGTAGGCCTTGAGCCGGGGAAAATTTCCATGACCTCCTCGGGCAGGGCACTCGTGCAGATATCCCAGTCCTGAGGAGTAATTTCCATTATAAAATCTCTGACACAGCCGCCGACAAGATAGGCCAGATGCCCTCTTGCCTGCAGACCGAGGAGAATACTTTTTACATATTTGGGAATAGTAATTTGAGCCATTTTAAAACCTGTATTAACGATTTTTACTTGTAATGTTTATACATCGGTATTATAATATCATTTAATAATGCTAACATCAATAAGCAAATTGTGAATTATTGAACAGTGGAGAATATATGAAAGACTTTATCGAATATTTAAAGAGCGGAAAGCGCGGCCACCTTATCGGTGTCGGCGGCGTTTCCATGGAGCCCCTCGCCGAGGCTCTTAACGGCATGGGAGTTTGCGTTACCGGCTCTGATATGTCAGAAAGCGAGAGAACATCCCATCTTCGTGAGCTGGGCGTTAAGGTATATATAGGCCATGATGCGTCAAACATTTCCGATGATACGGAGTTCGTTGTACGTACCGCCGCCGCACACGACGATAACCCCGAAATCGTATATGCGAGAGAAAAGGGAATTCCCGTGTTCGAGCGCGCCCAGGCATGGGGCGCAATAATGCGCGGTTATAAAAATGCACTGTGCATTTCCGGCACCCACGGCAAGACCACCACAACATCCATGTGTACACATATCCTTATGGCGGCAGAGGAAGACCCCACCGTAATGATCGGCGGAACTCTTCCACTTCTGAAGTCAGGCCACCGCGTTGGAAAGGGCGACACCATAATCATGGAGTCCTGCGAATACTATAACTCTTTCCTTTCTTTCTATCCCACGGTTGCCGTTATACTTAACATTGAGCCTGATCACCTCGACTTCTTCTCGGGTATCGAAGAGATAAAGGAAAGTTTCCGCAAGTTTGCTCTTAATGTACCCAAGGATACGGGTTATGTTGTCGCAAACTACGATGATGAGAATACCATGGATGCAGTCAGGGACATTGACCGCAATGTTGTTACCTTCGGCCTCAGCAGCAAGGCCGATGTCCATGCAAAGAACATTACCCACATCGGATCTCAGACCAAGTTTGATATAATCTATCATGGAAAGTGCATTGAAACAGTAACGATCCATGTTCCCGGAGAGCATAATCTCAAGAATGCGCTTGCCGCGGCTGCCGCATGTATCTGCATGGGTATGAAGCCTACCGCAATCAAGTATGGCCTTGCAGGCTTCTCCGGAGCGGGCAGACGCTTTGAGTTCAAGGGTAAGTTCAACGGCGCAGATGTCTATGACGATTATGCCCATCACCCCGGCGAAGTCAAGGCACTTATTGACGCGGTTGAACAGCTGGGATATAAACGCACAATACTTGTGTTCCAGCCTCACACCTACACCCGCACAAAGGCACTCTTTACAGATTTCATCCGCCAGCTCAAGCGCGTGGATATTGCATACCTTGCTGAGATATTTGCCGCCCGTGAAAAGAATACGCTGGGAATTTCCTCGGCAGACCTCGCGGCGAAAATCGACGGGGCAAAGTTTTATCCCACTTTTGAGGAGATAGTAAACAGCCTCCGCGAAACCGCCCAGCCCGGCGATATAATTCTTACTGTCGGCGCAGGCAACGTATACAAGATAGGCGAATACCTTTTAGAGTCTAACTGACCTGAACTGATATAGGACTAAAAACAGAGTATCTGACCGGATACTCTGTTTTTTGCGCACTTTTTGACTATAAATGTCATAACGGCAACAAAAGAAAGACATGGATATATATGGGTAATTTCATTGATTTTCGGGTATATTTGCGGTAAAATAAAATGATTTATTAGACACATGTTGCACATGCGTTTGCTTTTAAATTGCAGTAACACGAAAGCGTGAAAAAGCATGACAGTATCTCTCTGTGTAATTGCATATAACGAGGAGAATGCCCTGAACTCTCTGCTCGATGATATACGAGCGCAGGACTATCCCCATGATAAGCTGGAGATTGTTCTTGTGGACTCAATGTCAACTGATAAAACAAGGTCGATTATGAATGACTTCGCGGGGGAGGATAACGGTTTTATCCGCGTAAAGGTCGTTGAAAATCCACGTAAAATTCAGGCCGCAGGCTGGAATGTTGCGATTAAGGAATCGGAATGTGATATCATAATCCGTGTAGATGCCCATGCGACAATTCCCGAAAGCTTCGTTTCTCAGAATGTTGAGGATATCGAAAGCGGAGAATATGTGGTGGGTGGTCAGCGACCGAACATTGCGGAAAAGGATACTCCGTGGATGAACACTCTGCTGCTGGCTGAATCATCCATGTTCGGAAGCAGCATTGCACCTTATAGGAACAGCCAGAAAAAGACCTATGTAAAATCCGTTTTTCACGGCGCATACAGAAGAGAGGTCTTTGAGAAGGCGGGCTTGTTCAACGAGGAACTCGGCAGAACGGAAGATAATGAGCTGCATTATAGAATTCGTGAGGCAGGATATAAAATCTGCTATGACCCTGAAATCATTTCACACCAGCACGTAAGAGGCTCGTGGCGAGGGATGCTTAAGCAGAAATTCGGCAACGGTAAATGGATAGGCCTGACTCTGGGTGTGTGCCCCGGCTGTATGTCCATATACCACTTTGTGCCATTTGCTTTTGTGCTTGCTATTATCGTATCGATTCTATGCGCTGCATTTGGTTGGAGTCTGCCCCTTGTTTTGCTTGCGTTCGCATATGCGGCGGCAGATTTGCTGATGTCCGTAATGGCTGTAATAGGGCAGAAGAAGTATTGGCAGTATTTGCTGCTGCCGGTCATATTCTTCTCGCTTCATGTGGCCTACGGCATAGGAACTATGGTGGGACTTATCCGACTGCCTTCGTGGCTCAAAGAGTATAAGAAGATAGGAAACTGAGATATGCTTCAGGAAGATGCGCAGGATTATACTGCGGAGGAACTTGAACAACTTCATATGAAAAGCCTTGAAATGGCTGAGTATTTCGTGAAAATCTGTCGCGAGAATGATCTGCTCTGCTATTTCTGCGGCGGCGGCTGTATCGGCGCTGTGCGTCACAAAGGCTTCATCCCATGGGACGATGACCTGGATTTCTTCATGCCGAGAGATGACTATGAAAAGCTGGAGAGAATCTGGAACGAAAAGGCGGATACAAAGCGTTACAGCCTGAATAAACCATCAAAGGACTTCTGCGACCATAACAGCATGATAACCATCAAGGACGAGAACACGACATTTATTAAG
>JAZLGD010000048.1:0-5532 GCA_045616105.1 Oscillospiraceae bacterium
CCTCTGGAGAATATCCAGCCGATGTTCTGCCAGTCTCCGCGAGTCCAGCGGTGGCTGCGGCGATAGTAAGAGAGCGCGGAGGCGGGGAATGAGTCGGAAAACTCAACATCGCTCATATATGCGCCGCGGAGATACGCACCCTCAAGTGCGTCGTGGGAAAGAACGAGTCCGTCCTCAATGTGCTCAGAGCAGCTGAGGAGAGCTCTTGCATCGATAATTCCCTTGCCGGGGAAACCACCGGACGAAAACAGATCCATATAAAGCTCGCCGCATAGCGCAGAATAAGGCTCACAGCCGCCGGAGCCTGCGAAAATACGTGAAAAATCAGTGGCGTATACGGATTTAATCTCCGTACACATTTTGGGGAAAATAATGCCATGACCGCGGACAACAATGCCCTTTTCCTCGTCGATTACTGCGCGGTTAAGAGGGTGGAGCATTGCTCCGATAAGCTCTTTAGCTGTGTCGGGGAGCAAAACGGTGTCGCTGTCGAGAGTAAGAATGAATTTCGCACCGCCGAGCCTGCTTTTGTCGCCTGCGGAAACTCTGAGCTCGCTTTCCTCGCCACTGATTAAATGGGCCAATGCAAGTACCGCACCGCGCTTTCTCTCTCTGCCGCAGAATACGCCGCGCCCCTCGTCCTCTACTCTCGGACGGGTGAAGAGATAAAAGTGCTGACCGTATTTGGAATTCAGCCCCTCAACTGCCTTTGCGGCGGAAGAAATAAGAGCGGCATCCGCATCTGTGACCGCCCGTTTAGCTTCAGGCAGGTCTGCAAGTATGCCGAACAGCAGATTATCGCCGCAATTTCGGTTTGAAAGATAAAAGCGTTCAAGCCGTTGAGCCAACTTTTCGCCGCTGTCTTTTTTGCTCAGAAGCGCCGATATGACGCAGACTGTTTTGCCGTCGTCGGGAATGCCTTCGGGGTATTCCATTCTGGGCAGAAATCCCGGCTCGACGATAAGAAGAACAATGTAATCAATAAGGCTTTTCGTAAGCTCGGATATGGGTAAAATAAGCAGCGCCGCGGCAATAAAGCTCTTTGAAAGAAAGCCGCAGAGCAGCGAGAGAAACAGCGTAATGAGAATGTTTGCTCCGATATACACTGCGCCTGATTTCTTCTTTTCGGGGAAAAGCTCAAAACCGATGTGCCTGCTGTTTTCCTGCGCCTTTTTGAGCAGAGCTGCCGCATAGCGCTGTTCATCCATTCCGCATTTTTCGGAAGCATCCGAAAGCGCCTTGCGGTAATAGCTTCGTGTTTCCTCGCTCATTTTCGGATAAATTCCCGCAGGGTCAGACATGAGTAGCTTTTCGCTTGCGTCAACGCTTTCGAGAAGCTTCTGCATGTTTTCGGATGCAAGAAATCTTAAGGAAGAAAAAATCGCCGATAATCCGTCGGCATCCCCGCACTTTGAAAGACGAATAATCAGCGCGGCTCTTAATGCGGCGGGGAAGAGGTAAAGCTCAGCTCTCGGCAAGGTGGCGGCGGATTGAAAGCCCTCGAGGAAAATCCTGATTCTGTCAGCATCAAGACTGCCCAGCCCTGCGTTGACGAGAGTTTCCGCGGCTTTAATAATAATAACTCCGTCGTCGCTTACACGAAGTGTCTTTTCCTCGGAAAAGGCGCGAATGGCGTTTTTTGCCTCTCTTACGGCAAGATAGCGGTTATCCAGCAGCCATTCGTACTCTGCAGGGACTTTGGCATTTGCCCCGTACTCTTCCTCGGCAGAGGCATATTTTGAATTTATCTGCTTTACAGCGGCGTTTATCGCCCCTGAAACGCTTTTGACCGAAACGATGCCGCTTGGTTTGTAAAGTCTTGCGGCCGATGCAGCAAGGTCAAAAAGCCTGTCATTTTCAATGTACTTTTGCTCAAAACCCACGGGATTACCTCCGTAATATCATTATAAATGTCATTTTCACCATTCCATGCCCAAGATATTCAAAGCCTTTCTACATATCTGACAAGATAAAATACTTGACAGCAGGGCATAATGGTACTATAATCTGTAAAGTAAAAATCGTTTACAGGGAGGAGATAGCCGTGGAAGACAGCCGCATCATGCGAACGATGCTGTTTGATTTTTACGGCGAACTGCTGACAGACAAACAGCGTGAATACTTCGACCTGCACTATAACGAGGACCTTTCTCTTGCCGAGATTGCCGAGCAAAGCGGCATTTCCCGTCAGGGAGTCTGGGATATAATCCGACGCGCCGAGGCCGCAATGGTTGAGGTAGAGAAAAAAACGGGACTTATAAAACGCTTTAACGAACGCGGCGAAGTGCTCAGCGAGCTTGACGAAAAGCTTTCCGAGGTCGAAGAGCTAACGGAGGGCAAAGCAAATGAGCTTACCAGAGCGGTCCGCGAAAAGTTGAGCGATTTGAAGATTTAACAGGAGGCGACTTAAATGGCATTTGAATCATTGTCCGATAAGCTTAACGCCGCCTTTAAGAAGCTCCGCGGCAAAGGCAGACTGACCGCCGCCGACGTCAAGGAAGTCATGAAGGAAGTGCGTATGGCGCTTTTAGAGGCTGACGTCAGCTACAAGGTCGTTAAGGAATTTACCAAAAACGTGACCGAACGCGCCTCAGGTGCGGACGTGCTGGAGGCTCTTTCTCCGGCGCAGATGGTCATTAAGATAGTCAACGAAGAGCTCGTAAAGCTCATGGGAAGCGAAAACCAGCGCCTGAGCGTCGGTTCAAAGTCACCCAGCGTCGTAATGCTGGTCGGACTTCAGGGTGCAGGTAAAACCACCAACGGAGCGAAGCTTGCAGCATATATGCGCAAGCAGGGCAAACGCCCGCTGCTTGCCGCATGCGATATTTATCGCCCCGCAGCAATCAAACAGCTCGAAACCGTGGGCGCACAGCTTGATATTCCCGTTTTTCAGATGGGAACAACAAACCCCGTTGACATTGCAAAGGCTGCAATAGAGCACGCAAGAAAGCACGGCAACGACCTTGTATTCCTTGATACCGCAGGTCGTCTGCATATAGATGAAGAGCTCATGGATGAACTCAAAAACATCCGAGATGCCGTTGAACCGGCTGAAATCCTCCTTGTTGTTGACGCAATGACAGGTCAGGACGCGGTCAATGCGGCAGGCGCATTTGACGAAGCGCTCGGCGTAACCGGTGTAATGCTCACAAAGCTTGACGGTGACGCACGAGGCGGCGCGGCACTTTCAATCAAGGCAAGCACAGGCAAGCCCATTAAGTTCATCGGCGTAGGCGAAAAGCTCGACCAGATCGAGCCCTTCTATCCCGACAGAATGGCTTCCCGAATCCTCGGCATGGGCGATGTGCTGACCCTTATCGAGAAAGCCGAACAGAGCTTTGACGAAAAGAAAGCCATGGAAATGGCGGAGCGACTGAAGGCAAACCGCTTCACCCTTTCCGATTATCTGGAACAGCTCAATTCCCTGAAGAGCATGGGCGATATCGGCGATATCGCAAGCATGATCCCCGGTGTTGACGCCAAGGCCCTCAAGGGTGCCAAGGTGGATGAAAAGAGCATGGCCCACATTGAAGCGATCATCCTTTCCATGACTGAGGAAGAGCGCGAGAATCCTTCGGTTCTTAACTCAAGTCGCAAAAAGCGCATTGCAGCAGGCTCGGGAACATCCGTTGTCGAGATAAACAGACTGCTCAAGCAGTTTGAAGCAATGCAGTCCATGATGAAGCAGCTTTCGGGAAAGAATATGAAGAAGCTTCAGCGCAAGCTGGGCGGCGGAGGCGGATTTAACCTCGGCGGCCTCGGCGGATTATTCTAAGCTTACTCGTGCGCAAGCACTTGTAATATATGTGATATAGAAAGATGGAGGTGAAACATAAATGGTAAAGATTAGACTTCGTAGAATGGGCGCAAAGAAGGCACCTTACTACCGCATCGTCGTTGCTGATTCCCGTTGCCCTCGTGACGGTCGTTTCATTGAGGAGATCGGCACTTACGATCCCATGGCTGACGACGCACAGAAGATCAAGGTTGACATGGAGCGTGCACAGTACTGGATTTCCAACGGCGCACAGCCTACCGAAACCGTACGCGGCCTGCTTAAGAAGGTCGAGGCATAAGGAGAAACTACCGGCATGAAAGAACTTTTGACCTATATTGTACAGAACCTTGTCGATAATCCCGATCAGGTTTCTGTGACCGAGCGCGTCTCCGGCAGCGAAACAGTGTTTGAAGTTCGTGTCGCTGACGGTGATATGGGCAAGGTCATTGGCCGGCAGGGCAGGATCGTAAAAGAGATCCGAATCCTCATGCGGGCTGTTGCCCAGAGACAGGGCAAGAAAGTTTCAGTTGATATAATGGACTGAATATAAAAAGCAGAACGGCAAATGTCCGTTCTGCTTTTTTAATTATATTACCTTATGAGCGAATTGGACGGAGGGCGAGAAAAACTAAAAAACTTGTTTAATCAGCCTTGTTGTGGTACATTATACAATGAAATTGTACGGAGGTTTTCAGCTATGGAAAAACAGCAGTATATCGAAGCCGGAAAGATTGTCAATACCCACGGCGTAAAGGGCGAGGTCAAGATTCAGGTCTGGCTGGACAGTCCCGAGTTTCTTAAAACCTTCAAGAAAATACATATTGATGATACAGCCGTGAAAGTGCTCTCGTCCCGAGTGCATAAGAATTTTCTTATTGCGTTTTTAGAGGGCGTTAACGATGTTAATGATGCCATGCGCCTTAAGAATAAGACTGTCTATATTGACCGTAAGGACGCAAAGCTGCCCCGCGGCGCTTACTTCCTGCAGGATATCATCGGCGCGACAGTCATTGACCAGAACGGCGCCGAGGTAGGTAAGCTTACCGACATCATGGAAACTCCCGCATCACAGATATATGTGGTAAAAGGGGAGACAGAGCACCTGATTCCCGCAGTGGACGAATTTGTCCTTTCCGTCAATGCGGACAAGGGCGAGATCAAGGTAAAGCTCATCGAAGGCATGTAATTTTATGTAAACCAAATGGAGAGCAATATGCGTATAGATATAATGACTCTTTTCCCCGATACCGTGAATGCTGTCCTGCATGAGAGCATTATCGGCAGAGCGGCAAAAAAGGGAATTGTGGAGATAAATTGCGTACAAATCCGCGATTATACGGAGAATAAGCAGTGTCAGGTGGATGACTATCCATACGGCGGAGGTTGGGGCTGCGTAATGATGGCTCAGCCGCTGAAGTCATGCCTTGATGATATTATGTCAACTGCAAAAAACAGAAGAAGCCGCGTGATATATATGTCCCCACAGGGCAAGCCATACACTCAGGAAACCGCAAAGCGCCTGAAAAATGACTATGACCACCTTGTGCTTGTCTGCGGCCACTATGAGGGCATTGACGAGCGCTTTATTGAGGCCTGTGTTGACGAGGAAATTTCCATCGGTGACTTTGTGCTCACGGGCGGAGAGATAGCCGCCATGGCAGTTGCCGATTCCGTTTGCCGCCTTGTACCGGGCGTGCTCTCCGACGAAGAGTGCTTCACCGGTGAGAGCCATTGGGGCGGACTTCTTGAATATC
>JAZLGD010000049.1:0-2871 GCA_045616105.1 Oscillospiraceae bacterium
CGTCGATTGCCGCAAGGGTGGGCTTGAGTCCGACAGAGCCCGATACTGCGGTTACAACGCATTCGCTTTCCTCGAGGGTTGCCGCCTCGATAAGGCTTTCCATACCCGAACCCACGCGGATATCCGTGTCGGCGAGAGCTATCTTAAGTTGCTTTGCCGCCTCCTCATTGTAGATACCGATGAATTTGGGCTTCAGCTTTCTTGCCTGCTCCTCAACCATATCTATCTTGCGATTTGCGGTAAGCGCAACAACGGGAATTCCGAGGTGCTCCGCCGCAGCTATGCTCTGCCGGCCGATAGAGCCTGTGCATCCCAGTATTGAAAGTGATTTCATCATGGCTTTACACCTCCGAAACGGCGGTCACGGCTGTTAAATACAGCTATCGCCTTATCAAGCTCTTCGGGAGAAAAGTCCGGCCAGAGAACATCCGTATAGTAAAACTCGGAATATGCGCACTGCCACAGCAGGAAGTTTGAAATGCGCTGTTCACCGCCGGGACGGATTATGAGGTCGGGGTCGGGAATATCTGCTGAATACATATATTTTGAAAACTGTGCTTCGGTTAGATCTCCCTCTGTCTTACCCTCAATTACGTCTTTTGCATACAGCTCGGCTGCACGGACGATTTCCGCTCTGCCGCCGTAGTTAAGGCAGATATTTGCCTGAAATCCGTCGACTCCTGCCGCAACCTCTTCAGTTTCCCTGACAAGCTCACGGAGCTTCGGCGAAAGCATGGAGGTATCACCGAAGACTTTCATCTTCATGTGTTTTTTCTCCATATCGCGGATTGCTTCTCTGAGGTACTTGTCCAGAAGCCCCATTATGCCCTTGACCTCATCCTCGGGACGCTTCCAGTTCTCCGTTGAAAAAGCATAGACCGTCAGATAGTCCATGCCTATATCGCGGCAATATGTTGCAATTTTCCTGAAGGTTTCTGCGCCTGCAATGTGGCCTGCGCTTCTCGGCAGACCGCGTTTTTTTGCCCAGCGTCCGTTGCCATCCAAAATAATGGCAATATGGCGGGGGATATTTCCCCCCGCCTCATTGTTTTTAATATTCTCTGCCATATCAGATCTCGAAAAGCTCTTTCTCTTTCTTGGAAGCTATTTCTTCAACTTCCTTTACGTAATCATCGGTAAGCTTCTGGATATCCTTTTCGATTTCCTTGTAGTCGTCCTCGGTGATTTCGGATGCCTTCTGCTGCTTCTTGAATTTTTCAATTGCATCGCGGCGGATGTTTCTTACTGCAACCTTTGCATCCTCGCCGTACTTTTTAACCTGCTTTGCAAGCTCCTTACGGCGCTCCTCGGTAAGCTGGGGGAATACAAGTCTGATTGCTCTGCCGTCGTTCTGGGGATTAATGCCCAGCTCGGATGACAGAATTGCCTTCTCTATGCCCTTCAGGACAGAGGCATCCCAAGGCTGAATGAGCAGAGAGCGGGGGTCGGGAACGGAAATGGATGCAACCTGCTGAATGGGAGTGGGTACTCCGTAGTAGTCAACTGTAAGCTGGTCCAGAACTGCAGCGTTTGCGCGGCCTGCGCGAACTGCAGCAAGCTGAGTCTGCAGAACTTCAGCGGTTTTTTTCATCTTGCTTTCAAATTCGGGATAATCGGACATGATGTGACCTCCTGTGAATTAGTATGTTTTTCGTTTATTTAGTGACCGTTGTGCCGAGCTTTTCGCCCTTGAGCACGCGGACAATGTTTTCGGGCTCTGCCAGTGCAAACACGATAACGGGAATGTTATTGTCCATTGCAAGGCTGGTTGCGGTGGTATCCATTACGGCAAGATGCTGTGCCAGCACCTCGTCATAGCTTATGTTATCATACTTGACTGCACTTGCGTCAACTCTGGGGTCAGCGGAATAAACACCGTCAATATTCTTCGCAAGCAGGATTGCGTCTGCGCCGATTTCTGCAGCACGGAGAACTGCGGCCGTATCGGTTGAGAAGAAGGGGCAGCCTGTTCCGCAGCCGAACATTACTACTTCGCCGTTTTCAAGGTGCTTGATTGCTTCGGTAGTGTTGTAGCGCTCACCAACGCCCTGAATGTCAACAGCAGTCTGAATGGAAACCTTTGCGCCCTGCTGCTTGAAAACGTCTGCAACTGCAAGGCAGTTCATTGCGGTTGCCAGCATTCCCATGCGGTCAGCGGAAACGCGCTCGACTTGGCCCGCGCCGCCCTTGACACCGCGCCAGAAGTTGCCGCCGCCGACAACGATGCCGACCTCGACGCCCATCTCCACGCAGGATTTAACGGTATTGCACACCTTGGCTATGAAATCAAAATCAAAGCCAGTTTTCTTTTCTCCGGCGAGTGCCTCGCCGCTGATTTTAATCAGTACTCTTTTGTAAATGGCTGTGTCCATTTTTCTCTCCTTTTATATATCAAGAATTCCCATTATTACTATACCCACTACGACTGTTAAAACAGACAAATAGTGCTTAGCGGAAAGCTTTTCCTTCAGGAATATGCGGCTCCACAGTACGGAAGCAACGCAGTAAGATGAAATTATCGGTGCTGCAAGTCCGGCGTGCTCCGCATCGGCAAGCGCATAGATATATGCAAACTGGCCGGCGGTTTCAAATATCGCACCGGTGTACTTGGGAACTTCCGCCTTAGGCACGAGCTTCTGCTTCTTAATTCCGAGAACGTATATTGCGCATATGATTCCTACGGCAAGGAAGGTCAGCTCATAAGCAACATTCGCAGAGTCTTCATTGAGCACCTCAAGCACTTTTGTATCGGCAAATGTGCCCAGTGCATCGAGCAGGCAATAGATTATCGGAATAATTATTGCTATCCAGCTCTTTGCATAATGGTGGTTTGATTTATCCTGTCTTGCCTTACGAAGCTCATCATCCTCG
>JAZLGD010000050.1:0-6053 GCA_045616105.1 Oscillospiraceae bacterium
CAGGCTCAGCGTGAAATCACCAAGGCCGACGGCATTAAGAACATTCTTGACACTCAGGGTCCCGATGCTGTTAAGGACTGGGTTCTTAACCAGAAGAAGCTCCTCATCACCGACACCACTATGCGTGACGCACATCAGTCACTGCTCAGCACCCGCCTGCGTACCCGCGATATGATCAAGGGTGCCGACGGCACTGCAGACATTCTGGCTGACTGCTTCTCTCTGGAAATGTGGGGCGGCGCAACATTCGATACCTGCTACCGCTTCCTGCACGAATCTCCCTGGGAACGCCTGACATGGCTCCGCGAGAAGATTCCCAACATCCCCTTCCAGATGCTGCTCCGCGGCTCCAACCTCGTCGGCTATGCAAGCTATCCCGACAACCTCGTCCGCGAATTCATCGCAGAATCCGCAAAGCAGGGCATCGATGTATTCCGTGTATTCGACTCACTTAACTGGCTGCCCAACATGGAAGTTGCCATGGAAGAAGTCCTCAAGCAGGGCAAGCTTCTCGAAGGCACCATGTGCTACACCGGCGATATTCTCGACCCCAGCAGAGACAAGTACACTCTTAAGTACTATGTTGACTTCGCTAAGGAAATCGAGAAGCGCGGCGCACACATCCTTACCATTAAGGATATGTCCGGTCTGCTGAAGCCTTACGCAGCAAAGAAGCTTATCTCAACCCTCAAGCAGGAAATCGGCATCCCCGTAAACCTGCATACTCATAACACCACCGGCAACCAGCTGGCAACCCTGCTCATGGCATCCGAGGCAGGCTGCGACATCGTTGATACTGCTATCGGCGCACTTGCAAACCTCACCAGCCAGCCCAGCATGAATGCTCTTAACGAGGCTCTGCACGGTCAGGAACGCGACCCCGGCTTCGATCCTCAGCGTCTGCAGGAGCTCTGCGATTACTGGACCGACGTTCGTCTGCGTTACGAGAACTTCGACAAGGGTCTCAAGATCCCCGTCACCGATATCTACCGCTACGAAATTCCCGGAGGCCAGTACACCAACCTCCAGCCTCAGGTTGAATCTCTCGGCCTCGGCCACCGCTTCAATGAGGTTAAGGAAATGTACCGTACCGTCAACCTCATGATCGGAGATATAATTAAGGTTACTCCCTCCTCCAAGATGGTCGGCGACCTTGCAATATTCATGGTACAGAATGATCTTACTCCCGAGAACATTGTTGAGCGCGGCGAATCCCTCGCATTCCCCGACAGTGTTGTCAGCTACTTCAAGGGTCTCATGGGTCAGCCTCCCTGCGGCTTCCCCGAGGATCTGCAGAAGGTCGTACTCAAGGGCGAGAAGCCTCTTGAAGACCGTCCCGGCGCACTCCTCGAGCCCATCGACTTCGACAAGCTCGAAGAAGAAGTCAAGAAGATTCATCCCAAGTACGAGGAGCGCCACTCCCTCATCTCCTATGCAATGTATCCCAAGGTGTACGAGGAATATATCAAGCACCGCAAGGAATACGGCTACATCACCCGCATGGGCAGCCATGTATTCTTCAACGGCATGGCAATCGGCGAAACAAACAAGATCAACATCGAAGACGGCAAGACCCTCGTTATCAAGTACCTCGGTCTGGGCGACCTGAACGAGGACGGCACACGCAATGTTCAGTTCGAGCTTAACGGCATGCGCCGCGAAGTTGCTGTTCCCGATCCCAAGGCTGAGGAAAGCGTATCCAAGGTTACCATGGCAGATCCTAACGACAAGAGCCAGGTCGGTTCCTCCATCCCCGGTATGGTATGCAAGGTTGCAGTAAAGCCCGGCGATGCAGTCAAGGTAAACGATGTCCTCGCAGTTGTCGAAGCAATGAAGATGGAAACCAGTATCGTTGCCCGTATGGACGGCGTTATTGATGAAGTATTCATAAAGGAAAGCCAGTCCGTCAAGGCCGGCGAGCTTGTTATGACCATCAAGTAATTGAAAATGCAAAAAAGGCCTTCCCTTGTGGGAAGGTCTTTTTCTATGCTTATTTAGGCTTTTTCTTTCATTATTCTCTCAAGTATTATAAACGCTGCAACGGCAAGAACGAATTCGGCAACAAGCTGGGCGTATGCAAGTCCATACATAGGGAATAGTCTGTTTAGGATTATCATTGCCGGTATCTCCAAGATGACTTTACGCAGTATCGCAAAGATGAGCGAGCGTCCGCCCATACCGCAGGCCTGGAATATGCCGACGGCAAGGAAATCTATGAATAGGAAGGGCATCGCAATTGCCGCTCCGCGCATGAATGCGCCGCCATATTCGACAATGAGCTCGTTGGACATAAACAGGCCGATGATATTTTTCGAAAGAACAAAGGACAGCGCCGCTGCCAGCACCATGAATGCTCCTGCAATTTTTTCCGTGAAGCGTATAGTTTCTCTCAAGCGCTGACGGTTGCCCGACGAGAAGTTATAACCGACAAGCGGCAGGATACCCTGTGCTATACCCATGGAAATATACATAGGCACCATAGCCACCTTATGGGTTATACCCATGGCAGAAACCGCTTCCGTTCCGTAGCCTGCCATGAAGTTATTCATTATGGTCATGCCAGTTACGTTAAGCAGGTTCTGAATAGATGCCGGTATGCCTACGCCGAAAACCTCGGATGCGATTTTCTTCGTAGGCCAGAACTCTTTTATGTTCATGCTTACGAATGTATCGCCGCGTTTGATGACGACAAGTATTATATAGTACAGGCAGGCAATGCAGTTGGAAATAAAGGTTGCAAGACCTGCGCCTGCGGCACCCATTCCCAAACCCCACGGCATTATGAATACAGGGTCGAGAATTATATTCAGTAAGCATCCGCTCATGGTACCGATGCTCGCGTGCATGGCGCTTCCCTCTGCTCGCACGAGGTTTGCCATAACGACATTCAACATAGACGGCACCGCGCCGCATGTCACCGTCCAAAACAGATAGTCCGCAGTACGGGGTGCGCTGATTTCGTCAGCACCGAGAAGATTTAGAAGACCGGTGCCGAACACGGTTGCAAGCAGCGAGAAAAGCATGCCACAGAACACCGCACAGTAGAACCCGAATGCCGCGCTTTTACGCACGGTTTTGTAGTCCTTTACTCCAAGGGCTCTGCTCATCATACTGGAGCAGCCTGTACCAAACAGATTGGTCACAGCATTAAATGCGAGCAGCACAGGTGCGGCAAGCGTAACTGCGCCTGTTTCAATAGGGTCGTTCAGTCTGCCGACGAAAAAAGTATCTGCAAGGTTATATAAAACCATGACGAGGCAGGCTGCGACGGTTGGTATAGCCAGCTTCGCAACAGCCTTTGGCACGGGATAGTTTTCAAACAGGTCTTCCTTGCTTACTTTGCTCATTTTAACGGAACGCTTCCTTTCATGGGGCATAAAAGGAATTATACCACTGTAAAACTTTCCGTTCAACAAATAAATGCCGACGGCGAAAACGCCGTCAGCATTTATTTTTATTTCATATTAACTTACAAATCAAATCAGGCCTCGAGGATGCCTTCAATGCCCATGTCGATCATGGCCTTGACATTTCTCTTGGTGCTTGCTGCAACAGGCATGGGGTTCTCAGCGGTGAACTCGCGGTAGAGAACATGGTCAATAACTTCGGGGAAGTCTGCTGTCAGACGTGCCTGCATATCAGCGATAATCTTCTTATGATCCTTCTTGCTCAGAGGAGAGTACTGGAAGTTAACAACAAGCCAGGTCTTGCCGTCTGCTTCGGGAGTTGTGACAACGCTGGACATGATGTTCTTGGAGTCGCGCTGGATACTGTCTACCATCATGAAGGGCAGAATCTTCTTGCCGTTCTCGAGGGTTACTTCGCAGTCATCGCGGTCCTTCATGTGGATAGCACCCTTGTTATCGATGCAGCCGTAAGAGCCGCAGGTAATCCACTGCATGCCGTACTCGTCGGTAACGATCTTTTCAAGGGTACGCTCGGGGTTCTTGTAGCCTGCCATGTTGGTTGCGGAGTTTGCAACGATAAGCCCGTATTCGTTGTAGCCACACTCTTTATAAACGCCGTCAACCTTCTTGAGGATTGCAGCCTGTGCATAGGGAACGGGAGCCATGCCCTTGTTCTTGCCGCCGGGAAGGCCCTTGAACAGTGTGTAGTAAATGCCGCCGTGCTCAGTGTCACCGCCGCCGATGCCGATAGGTGCCCAGGGGAGGCGGATAGGTCCGATAAGGGGAACGGCAACGCCGGCCTTGTTCTTCTTGAGCCAGGTATTGATAAACTCTTCTTCACCGGGCTGCAGAGGCTCGCCAACTGCCATGGTAACGAGGAGCCACTTCATCTTTCTGTCAGCGTATCTGCCTTCAATAAGGTTTTCGTTTGCAGCATGGAGCCATGAGCATGTAGTTGCAAGAACGAAGGTGGGCTTATTGATGAACAGCTCGTCGAGGAACTTTTCCTTGGTGAAGGAAGGCTCCATGGAAACAGACCACAGCTGGAAGAACGCATCAGAGTACATGGTGATGAGGTCGGTGTTGGTATCGGTGTGGAGCAGAGCCATGCCGCGCATGCGCTTAACCAGAGGGTTGCCGCAAAGCTCGGGGTCATGGAATACACCGACGGTGATGGGGCTGCGGTTGCGGTGAATCATGCGCTTGGGGAAGCCGATTCTGGTGGAACCGCTGGTATATGTAATAAGGAAATCAGTATCGAGGCCGTTGTCGTCAACAACTTCGTCAACATGGTCAACGCCCATTGCGAGGAACTGGTCGAAAAGATAAACTGTGTTATCCTTCTCAGCATACTGCTTCGCGATATTCTCGAACTTGTAGTAGTCAGCCAGCTCAGGCTCATAGCCCTCGGTCTTGGAGGGATCCTCGGGCAGGCAGTCTGCCAGGGAAACGAGCAGCTTATGGTCGAAGCCGACCTTTTCTACTGCTTCTGCGATTTCGGGATACTGGTCGTCAGTTGCGATAATGAGCTTGTGGGAAACTTCGCCCAGAATTACGTCAATGAATGCAGGATCATAGTGAGAGCCGAAGAAGTTCAGCTTAATGCCGATCTTGCTGCCGGCCAGCATAATAAGAGGAACTATGGGGTGGTTGGTTACGGGGCATGCAATCTCATCGCCCTTTTCAATACCGATGGAAACGAGTGCACCGGCAAGCTTGTCAGCCATTTCGAAGGTCTGGCCTGCAGTGTAGATATTTCCGCGGTAGAAGAGCATCTCATTGCCCATTTTATTTGCCTTTTCCCAGCGGCCTCTCAGGCAGGAATACCAGGAACGATTATAATCTCTCTCAATCATCTTAAGACCTTCAATAGCCTTCTTGCCTACTTTGAAGATACGTCCGGAGGGCTTGTCCATTCTATCGGCAAAGTAAGGTGCCATGTCTTCCAGATGGTATACGTTCAGTCTTTTGGTTTCCTCATTGAATAGCTTGAAGCCTTGGGTTTCGCTCATAGTTTCACTCATAATTATTCTCCTTGTTAATCATAGCAATGCAACCTGAAAATCAATCTTGGCAAACCAACAGTGATTTTCAGATTGCATCGATTTAATTATTTCCCCCTACCCTTGCGGGTGATATCAAAACGCAGGAATTTCAAAAAAAATCAATAGAAGTTTTTCAATAGTTTTCATGTAAAAAATTCCCGACTGTGATAATATCGCATTAAAGTATTAAAAAAACATTAATTATTACTCACTTTCACAATTATTGGCGATTTCTATACTTCGAGTATCATTTGCGCCTCGTTAACTGTAAAATGTGTTGAAAAAAGAGCAAATAATACAGTGTTGCACCCATTTAGGACTCAACACAAGGACTTCAGCAAGTCGTTACATCTGCCTCACACCGCCATTTTTGCAGGCATTTTTTAAAATTTTTTAAGGTTCACGCTTTCTTTGTTTTTTGTACTGGTATTTTTTTGTATAAATTAAGGCATAAAAAAAGACAGCACATTTGTGCTGTCTTTTTTATCGATTTATTTTAGAACAGACCTGAAATTACGCCGTTTTCATCGACATCAATTTTCTCTGCCGCGGGCTCCTTGGGAAGTCCGGGCATGGTCATGATATCGCCCGCAAGGGCAAC
>JAZLGD010000051.1:0-11531 GCA_045616105.1 Oscillospiraceae bacterium
GTTTTTATGAGAGATATACTTGAAAGCGGCTTTGCAGAGCTGGGAATAAAGCCGGACGGTAAAGCAACAGAGCGGTACAGTACATATTTTGAATATCTTGAAGAAAAGAACAAGGTCATGAACCTTACTGCCATAAGCGGCGAGGAGGATGTTGCGCGACTTCATTTTCTCGATTGCGCGGCCCTTCTCGGCTTTGCCGATTTCAGCAATAAGCGTGTAATTGATGTCGGCACGGGTGCGGGCTTTCCCGGCCTTGCGCTTAAGATTGCCGAACCGAGTATGGAACTCACGCTCCTTGACAGTCTGAACAAGCGCATAGACTTTCTCGGCGAGACCTGCGTAAAGCTTGGCTTTGAGGATGTCAGCTGTATCCACGCAAGGGCAGAGGAGGCACCAAAGGACTTCAGAGGAGCTTTTGATATAGCGACCAGCAGAGCAGTGGCTCGCCTGAACGTCCTCTGTGAGCTCTGTCTGCCGTTTTTAAAGGAAAACGGCGAGTTTGTAGCAATGAAAGGCCCTGACTGCTCTGAGGAGTTGCAGGAGGCGCAGAGCGCAATCAAGCTTCTCGGCGCTGAGCTTGTGGAAACAAAAAGCTATAAAATCCCCGGCACGGACATTGTTCACACGGCAGTTATCATAAGAAAAGTGAAGCCAACACATCCGAAATATCCCCGCAAATGGGCTCAAATAAAAAAACAGCCTCTATAAAAAGAAAAACGGCAGGTTCGTAATGAACCTGCCGTTTTGTTGTAGAATCAGATGCCGAGCTTCTGGAATAAGCCCTGGAAGAAGCTGATAACAGCGTCGACAACAGTAGAAACGGAATCGCCAAGGTTGGAAACAAAGCTCTTAATGCCTTCCTTAGCGTGTGCAACATCCATGAGGTACTTCTGTGCCTGCTCAACCTTTTCCTTGAGCTGGCTGGTGTCAAGCTTTTCAAGGGAGCGGCAGAGGTCGATGAGCTTTACGATCTGTTCCTCGGTGAGGTTAACGCCGTACTCATTAGCAATGTCGATAATCTTCTGTCTGAGTTCGTCATCGCTCATCTTGCTGGTTTCATCGAGAATAAGCTTGAGCTCGTTGACGATTGCAGTGGAGTCTGCGCTGCCGATCTCGTCTGCCAGCTCAGCGGTGGTGGTGAGCTCCTGAGTGCCGACTTCCTTAGCCGCCTCGCTGAGATTCTCTCCGGTGATGTCCTCATATGCCTTATATATGCCGGTCAGAGCGGCGGTACCGGAAACCTCGAAGGGAGCGGCAATCTTAACATTAGCATCAGTGATGCCTGCGGTGACCATTGCATTCATGTACATATCGGGGGTGCACCAGCTGATGTTTTTCACGGAAACCTCAAGGCCTTCGCCTTCGTCGAGATCTTCAATATAGACACAGGAGATTGCGCGGCTGCCGATAAGGCTTTCGCTGACAACACCTTCAAGGTACTGACGCTCATCGGTGTTTGTAACGGTGAGTTCCTTAACGTCGCCTCTGTCTATGTCGAAGTATTTGTAAACTGTGTCGATTTCGCTCTGGTTAAGATCGGCTGCGATAACAACTCTGCTGTCGGAATAGGAATCGGCAAAGCTTGCGATGCTGCCGAGCATCAAAACTGCGAGAACGATAGATATAAATTTTTTCATAACAATAAATCCTTTCTTAAGGGTGGCTGTATTCTAATACAATATTATTAAGTTTGTGTTAACTAATTATTAATTTAACATGTACGATGTGTTGACATATCTGATTTAATGTGTTAAACTCTGTTCATAAATTCCGGCGAAACCCCAAGAATCGAAAGAGACTGGGGGTGGAGGAAGCTCTGGAGAATCCCGTAAGGGTGCCGAAGGTGTAAGGCGTAAGCCGAATCTCTCAGGCCAAAGGACAGAGGAAAGCATAAATTTTTATTTGATATGTTTTCTTTTATCTCCGGAGCTGCTGAAAATTTCAGCAGCATTTTTCGTTTTTATGGAGGTTCAAAATGGAAGCTGCATTACTCAAATTTGTTCAAACCGTAAACCTATACCTGTCAGACTATATTCTGATAATCATGCTTATCGGCTGCGGACTTTTCTTCTCGATAAAGACCAAGTTCGTTCAGATCCGCTGCTTCAAAGAAGGCTGGAACAGCGTTTTCGGCAACTTCTCTCTTAAGGGCGAGAAGCAGAAGGGCGGCATGAGCTCATTCCAGGCATTGACCACCGCAATTGCGGCTCAGGTCGGTACCGGCAACATCGTCGGCGCATGCGGCGCAATCCCCATCGGCGGCCCCGGCGCAATATTCTGGATGTGGATAATCGCATTCTTCGGTATGGCAACGATTTATGCCGAAGCAATTCTGGCTCAGAAGACCCGCGTTGTCAACGCTGACGGTTCCGTCTCCGGCGGCCCTGTCTACTACATAAAGCACGCATTCCAGGGCAAGTTCGGCAAGTTCCTCGCAGGCTTCTTTGCAGTTGCAATAATTCTGGCCCTCGGCTTTATGGGCGCAATGGTACAGTCCAACTCCATCGGCGAAAGCTGCAACACCGCATTCAACATTCCCACATGGGTTGTCGGCGTTGTCATTGCCGCACTTTCCGCTGTTATTTTTATCGGCGGCGTTCAGCGTCTGGCAGCTGTTACCGAAAAAATCGTTCCCGTAATGGCAATCCTTTACCTTCTCGGCGGCCTTGTTGTTCTCATCTGCCGCATCAAGTATATCCCCGCAACTATCGGCGTAATATTCAAATATGCCTTTAATCCCACCGCTATGATCGGCGGCAGCATCGGTTTTGCAATCAAGCAGGCGATTTCTCAGGGCGTAAAGAGAGGCCTGTTCTCCAATGAAGCCGGTATGGGCTCTACTCCCCATGCACACGCACAGGCAAACGTCAAGACTCCTCACGAGCAGGGCGTTGTCGCAATGATGGGCGTATTCATCGATACCTTTGTTGTTCTCACCATGACCGCACTCGTTGTTATCTCTACCCTTTATGTCGGTGACGGCGTTCTCGCAGGCGGCGTTGCAAACGGCGTTCCCGAGGGCATTGCAAAGACCAATATGGCACAGCTCGCATTCGGAAGCGTATTCGGCGAAGGCCTTGGTTCTGCATTCGTAGCTATCTGCCTCCTGTTCTTCGCATTCTCAACAATCATCGGCTGGAACTTCTTCGGCCGCATCAATGTCGAATACCTCTTCGGTAAGAAGGCTGTTCTGCCTTACTCTATTATCGCAATCGTATTCGTATTCCTCGGCTCCATTCTCTCCAACGATCTCGTATGGGAGATGACCGATATGTTCAACCAGCTCATGGTTATCCCCAACGTTATTGCACTTATTGCACTTTCCGGATTGGTAGTAGCCTCTGCAAAGGCCGGAAAGAACGAAGTCATCAGCAGCGAAGACAAATAAAAGAAGATACTTTAAAGCCGTGCCTTCGGGTACGGCTTTTTTATTTGACATGACAGCACGTAGATTGTAAAATAGCTTCATGATTATCTGAGATGATTGGAGAAGAATATGGAAATAACATGGTTGGGACATGCCTGCTTTAAAATATCCCATGAAGGCTATTCCGTTGTTATAGATCCTTATCAGGGAAGGGCAGTGGGCGGTTATCCCGAGCTCCATGTGGATGCCGATGCTGTTCTGGTAAGCCATGAGCACCACGGACATAACTGCCGCGAGGCGGTTAATCTTTCGGGCACATCAAGGCCCTGCCCATTTGAAGTGGAACAGGTTCATACCTTCCACGATACAAGCTGGGGACTGGTGCGCGGAGCAAATACTATCCACATAATAAAATGGGACGGCTTCAAGATAGTACACATGGGCGACTTCGGCTGTCTGCTGACGGATAATGAAAAATTCGAGCTTATGGGCGCAGATGTGCTTATGATAGCCTGCGGCGGATTCAGAGCAATGCCCTCTGCATATACAAAGCCTCTTGCCGATGAGCTTTGCGCAAACGTGGTAATTCCCATGCACTATGCCCATGGAAAGTTTGGCAGCCGCAGATATGAGCGCCTTGAGGCATTCACCGACCAGTATGCACCTCTGCCTCTTGTCAAAAAATATGACACAAATACCATTACCATAAGCCACGATACGCCCGAGCAGGTTGCAGTGCTAAAATATATGGGCTGAACTTAAAAAAGTCAGAATAATCAAGAAGATGCGGCATTATTTTCTTGATTATTTTCATGTAATGGTATATGCTTTATAAGCGAATTTTTTAAGGGGGATAAGCCAGTGGCAAAATCCAAAGAGCAAAACTATCTGCATGGCGCGGCAATATTGACAGCCGGCGTCGTGATAATGAAGATTCTCGGTTTTATCTATAAAGTTCCGCTCGGCAACATGATAGGGGACGACGGTTACGGTCTGTTCCTGTCGGCGTACAACGTATATAATGTATTTCTCACTCTCGCAACGGCGGGGCTTCCCGTTGCTCTGTCGAGAATGATATCCGAGGCACATACTCAGGGACGCTATCTTCAGGCGCGAAGAACCTTCTCCGTCGCATGGTGGACATTTTTCGTCCTCGGCGCGGTGAGCTCTCTTGTTATGATCCTGTTTCCCGGTTGGCTCGCCGGCGATGTCCTCAATAACCCCGACACCGAGGCAAGCATAGTTGCACTTGCACCCGCAGTATTGCTGGTATGCCTTACAAGCGCATACCGCGGCTTCTGCCAGGGCTATGAGAACATGATACCCACAACGATCGGTCAGGTTCTCGAAGTTCTGATAAAGGTAATTGTCGGACTTGCCCTTGCATGGACTCTGGTAAAGGCAGGCTACGATAAGAGCATTTCCGCAGCAGGTGCCGTGTTCGGCGTAACTGCAGGCTCTCTGGCAGTTCTGCTGTACATGATTATCTATAAAAGGCGCAACTATAAACCCGAGGTTGTTTCCGAGCCCGATACGCCCGACAGCAGCAAGGAGATATTCAGAAACCTTGTACGTATCGGCGTTCCCATTGCACTCGGCGCGTCTGTTCTCTCTGTAATCAATGTGCTCGACAGCGGCCTTTGCATGGCAAGACTTCAGAGAGGAGCAGGCTTTACATATCAGGAAGCCAAAGTGCTCTACGGCGTTTACGGTAAGGCTCAGACACTCTACAATCTGCCTGCCGCCTTCATAACTCCGCTGACAATATCGATCGTGCCTGCTATCGCAGCTCAGATAGTAAACAAAAACGGCACAATGGCGAGTAAAATCAGCGAGGATTCGCTGAGAATTTCCGTTGCGGTTGCCATGCCCATGGCGGTTGGCCTTGCGGTGCTTTCAAAGCCGATAATGAATGTCATCTATCCTACGGCAAATGAAGCCGGCGGAATGCTTCTCTGCCTGCTTGGTCTTGCCTCGTTTCCCGTATGCTTTGCCCTTATGAGCAATGCTGTCCTGCAGGCATCGGGCAATGAAAAATATCCCGTATATTCCATAATCATCGGCGGCATAGTAAAGATCTGCATTAACTATGTTCTTGTCGGTATGAAGGGAATAAATATCTACGGCGCACCTATCGGAACTCTGTGCTGCTATATCACCATGTGCGTCATGAACCTTATCTTCATGTTCCGCCAGCTTGAACCCAATCCCAAGCTTTCAAATATTTTTGTACGCCCGACTCTGGCAAGCCTTATTATGGGCGTTGTTGCATTTGCCGCTTACTACGGCTGCATGCTTGTTATGCCTGCCGAGCGTATGCTCTATATGCTTATAGCAATGTGCGTTGCAATCATCGCGGCAGTTGCCGTATACGGCATCGCCGTTATCAAACTGCGTGCAATAACTGCCGAGGATATGAAGCTCATACCCAAGGGTGAGAAAATTGCACAGCTTTTGCATATGAAATGAGCAAAAAGTCGAGGAATTTTAAGACTTTTTTTAAAAAATGCTTGCATATTTAAACAAGATGTGGTAAATTCATTAAGCGGAATTTTTCCGTAGAAACAGTCAATATCCTGCCCATCCCCCGGCGCAGGTTATACATCACAGGCTTATGGCCTTAATATTTTAGGAGGATTACACACATGAATAAAGCAGAACTTATCGCAGCTGTTGCAGAGAAGACCGGCCTTTCCAAGAAGGATTCCGAGAAGGCAGTTAACGCAGCTATTGACAGCATCGTTGAGACTCTCGTAGCAGGCGAAAAGGTTTCCATCGTTGGCTTCGGCGCATTCGACGTTAAGGAGCGCGGCGTTCGCATCGGCCGTAACCCCAAGACCCGCGAAGAGATCGAAATCCCCGCAACCAAGGTTCCTTTCTTCAAGGCAGGCAAGGCTCTCAAGGATGCAGTTGCAGAGTAATTGATATCATAAAAAACAAGCCGCCCATCGGGCGGCTTTTTCTATAAGCGGAGGAATAAGCATGAGACTTGATAAATATTTAAAGGTGTCCCGCCTGATAAAACGGCGCACGGTTGCAAACGAAGCCTGCGACGGTGAGCGCGTCAGCGTAAACGGCAGACAGGTCAAAGCAAGCTACCAGGTCAAGGTAGGGGATATTATAGAAATTGCTTTCGGACAGAAGACGCTTAAGGTCGAGGTTCTGGCGGTCAACGAAACCGCAAAGAAAGACGAAGCCCCCGCAATGTACAGAGAAATCGAATAACAAAAGACGAGGATTATGGTGTTTTTACGTACCACCGTAATAAAACGCTACGCAGAAGATATAGTAATCAATTTCTTCTACGTAGCGTTTTGCTTAGCTATATGACTTGTTCGGTAATGGTATCATTCGTTTCGTTCAGGATTTTGAGTTTGCCCTAAAATATAATCAATTGACACATCATATAATTTCGAGAGCCCAATTAAAACATTGGTAGGAACATCTCTTTGCCCAAGTTCGTAGTTGCTGTACACTTGCTGTGAGCAATTAAGATATTCGGCAACTTTCCGCTGCTTCATATCATGGTCTTCGCGCAGGTCGCGTATTCGCGGATACATTGCCTCACCTCCAGATGCGGTAATACTAACATACCGCATTTTGTTGTATTGACTTCTACTGCAAATTGCAGTAAAGTATATTAAAAGCAAATACAGAATATGTTAATTTTATGAATTGTTTTGAGAGAGGTGCAGACATGAAAAAATTTGCTTTAATCATTTCTATTGTTTTAGTTGTTGTTTGTATTGCAGGATGTGGATCAAAATCAATCACACCCGATTATACTGACGCGGCAAGCTTCGAAGCGGCTTTGAATGACGGTGTGGATGTAGTAGGTAAGACTGTGCAGTTCAAGGTTGACAGTTTCGTCCCAAACTCTGCATTCGGTTATAATCTGATGGCGGGTGAACACCTGAATTTCTGTTCAACAAGCAACCCGAAAGTTGCCGACGGAGATACTGTGATTGTCGAAGTAACTGATGTTGAGAGTCTGCTTGGTTCATTTATCATTTCGTATAAAATAAAATAAACAGATTCATAGAAATTTTCAGGAGGAGAAGATATGGCATATTGTTCAAACTGTGGCGCCGAACTTCCGGAGAACGGAAAATTCTGTGCAAGTTGCGGTGCTCAAATCCCAACGCAAACTGAAAATGTAGTATCGGGAATAGAACAACAAACTGAAACTGATGATAAAAAAGTGCAGTGCAAAATGGGAACAATATCCGGAATTGCAGCATTCGCACTGGCAATAATCGGATTCTTCGGAGACCCACCTATTCTTACAATTGCGGTTTCGATAGCTTCAATTGTATTAGGCGTTTTTGCTTTCGTAAAAAAAGGCCGTATTAAAGTGTTTGCAATTATTGCATTCATTATTGCAGCATTCAATCTTACTGTAACTTTCATATTTGTTGCTCCGAGTGATTATTTTTCAATGCCGAAAACAGAAATTGTTCAAGGCAAAGGCGACGCTACAAATGCGGAATCTGAAAAAACAAAGAAATATAATGCGTTTTCCGAAGAAACCGGTGTCAATTCAGATTTAAAAGAGTTCTTAGACAGCTATGAAGCATTCGTAGACGAATATGTTGAATTCTTAAATGAGTACAAAAATGATCCCAACAATGTTTCATCTATGCTGAATGAATATTTAGATATGCTCACTCGAATGGAAGAATTCTCCGAGAAAGTCGATCAGTACGATACAAATAGTATGACAACTGCAGATGAAAAATATTATCTTGAAGTTGTTGGAAGATGCCAAACAAAAATATTGAACGCAGCAGGCAATATGGGATAGCATAGAAATTAGAAGTACATAATCTCATTGCCAAAACAATAAACATTGACTTGTAATAATCAAAAACGCAGCTATGCTGATGCATAGCTGCGTTTTTTTAAGAAGTTTAGGGAATGACAGCTTTAGTGGTAATACTAAAACGGCATACCCGATGATTTGTTTTTCAAATCAGATCATATATTTTTTAATCGCTTCGCCGACTTCGTCAGGATCAATAGATGCGCTGATGACGAACTCAACATTCTCCTTGGAGGAGAAGCCGTCCAGCCAGTCAAGGAATTCACCGAATGCCTGTGTGTCCTTGTTGTTGACGATCTTCAGGAAGTTGTCGACAAAAACGTGAGTTATGTCATAGTTGCCGGAATGCAGACCGCAGACAAAGCCCTTAATCGCTTCGTAAGACTTGATGTCATATGCACCTGCTTCTACAAGACGCGCCTGATAGGGAATATCGTATGTAAGCTTATGCTCTTTCTCAATGCAGACAACATCACCGTTATCCATGGCGACTGCCTCACGAACGAGCTCAACCAGACGCTTTGTCTTACCGGAACCCTTGATACCTAAAATTAACTTAACCATTTTAACCACGCTCCTTACTTGATATAGTGTGATAGTTAATTCTGAATATAGCTTACCATTTTTCTTTGATATGTGCAAGCTAAAAAGTTGAAAAAGCCGTCCAATTATGTTGAACGGCTTTTGTGCATAATTTATGTTCCCGGCTTGCCAAGCATTTTGAACATGTTCTTTTTGTAGGCTTCAACTCCGGGCTGGTCAAAGGGATTGACGTTGGACATATATCCGGATATTGCGCATGCCATTTCAAAGAAGCATACCAGAGAAGCAAAGCCGGCTTCGTCTCTTGACGGAACGGAAATACCAATGTTGGGAACATTTCCTGAAATGTGGGCAGCCTTTACCGCTTCGCTCGCTGTGCGGCATATATCACCCATTTCCTTGCCTGCCAGATAGTTGAGGCCGTCGGGGTCGCCCATTTCAAAGGGAACGGTAAAGCCGCGGCGGGGAGCATCGAAGCTGACGATGCTTTCCATAAGGGTGCGGGGACCGTCCTGAATGTACTGACCCATGGAATGGAGATCAGCGGTGAATTCAACGGAGGCAGGGAAGATGCCTATGCCGTTTTTGCCTTCGCTTTCGCCGTAGAGCTGTTTCCACCATTCTGCCATGAAACGGAAGCTGGGCTCGTAACAGCCGAGTATTTCAATGCTGCGTCCCAGACGGTACAGATGCTGTCTTGCGGCAGCGTACTGCCATGCGGGGTTCTCGGGCGAGCGCAGGTCAAGTGCCTTGAACTCATCAATGGCGCAGTTGATTACGGTTTTGACATCGATACCTGCTGCCGCCATGGGGAGCAGTCCTACTGCGGAAAGAACGCTGTAACGGCCGCCTACGTCGTCAGGGACGGTGAAGCATTCCCAGCCCTCCTCGTCAGCGAGGGATTTGAGAACGCCGCGCTGAGCGTCTGTGGTGGCGAATATGTGCTTTTTCGCGGCAGAACCGTACTTTTCCTTAAGAAGCTGGCGGAAAATGCGGAATGAAACCGCAGGCTCAAGAGTTGTGCCGGACTTTGATATGACGTTAACGTCGAAGTCAACATCGCCCAGCATTTCCAGCATGTCGTTCAGATAATCGGGTGATAGCCCGTTTCCGACAAAGAATATCTTCGGGTCATCCTCTTTAGGCACGGGACGCAGAAGCTCAATAGCACCTCTGGCGCCGAGATAAGAGCCGCCGATACCGATGACTACAAGGGCCTTAGAGCGCGAACGGATTTTTGAAGCTGCGTTAATAACGCCCTTGAGTTCTCCGTCTTTCATGCGCTGGGGAAGCTGCAGCCATCCGGTGAAATCGTTTCCAAGACCGGTGCCGTCTGCAAGTGCTCTGTGAGCTGCCGCTGCTGCGGCGTAATCGGGACCTGCAGGCTCAAAGAATGAAGATGCTCCGGATAAATCAACCTTAACCATATGCTGCCTCCTTTGCTTAATTTCTCAAACTAAATTGCTAAAATAATAATTTATTATACACCGTGCTCACAAAAATGCAAGTAAAATATTCCGTTGTGGGGAAGCATAACATGGTTTTTACGCAAAATTTGTAGAAAAGTGGGGAAATCAACCCAAACCTACGAAGCTTTTTACCAGATTTCCGTAGATGTGCATGAATCCTGCGCAGGCAACATCACTGTCGGAAACAAGGGGAACTTCATATAAAAGTTCATCTCCGCTGTAAATGTTCAGAGTCCCTATCTGCTCGCCCTTGCATACGGGAGCGGGGAGCTCCTCAGGCAGGCTGATTTTATAGCTGATTTCGCCTGAGCCCTGCTTTAAGATAAGGGCCTTCTCGGGGCCGCTGTAAAGAGGCTGAACGCTGTCGCGCTCTCCCATATTGACCTTTACGGGCGGGAGCACCTCGGGGGAGCGCAGAGACACGGCGGCATAGTTTGCAAAGGCGTAGTTTAAAAGGGTTTTTGCATCCTCGTTTCTCGAATTTGAGGTCTCACCGTGCATTATAACGGCTATGTATTCGGTGCCGTCACGTTCGGCAGTAGCGGAAAGGCAGTACATTGCCTTTTCCGTAAAGCCTGTTTTCAGTCCCGTGCAGCCGTCATAGTAATAAACAAGCTTGTTGGTGCTGGATAATCCAAACTCACCGTTTCGTATTGTGTCCATCCATATGGTGGTATAATCCTTAATAAGCTCGTGGGATATGAGCTCCCGCGACATGACTGCAATATCATAAGCGCTTGTGTAATGCTCGTCGTCGTCAAAAAGTCCCGTGCAGTTTGTAAAGTGTGTATCCTTAAGTCCAAGCTCTGCGGCCCTTTCGTTCATTCGGTCGACAAATGCCTGCTCGGTTCCGCAGAGAAATTCGGACATTGCAACCGCGCAGTCGTTTGCCGATACAACGGCAATGCACTTTAACATTTCGTGAACGCTCATCTGCTCTCCCTCTTCGAGAAACACACAGCTTCCCCCGAAGGATGAGGCTCTTGCACTGGCAGTTACCGTGTCCTCGAGGCTTATATCTCCGCGGTCAATGGCTTCAATAATCAAAAGCAGAGTCATAACCTTTGTGACGCTGGCGGGAGCCATGCGCTCGTGAGCGGTCTTTTCATAAATTATCTCGCCGCTGTCTTTTTCCATTAATATGGCAGATGGCGCGGCAATGGCGATATCGTTATCGTGAAGCGTGTCTATGGCGTATGCAGGCGATGAAAGCATAATGCCTGCAAGAATCAAGCTTAAGAATTTTTTCATGGCTTATCCCCTCCAAAAAGAGAGTATGCAGTTCAGAAGGCGAACATGCCAATGTGACTTTGGTTGCATAATTATGGTT
>JAZLGD010000052.1:0-6143 GCA_045616105.1 Oscillospiraceae bacterium
ATATTCTTATAAACCGGCACACCGCTTCCGTCGTCAGCGGGTATATGCAGGCCGCACTGAGCCATTATGTTCAAAAGTCCGACAGTTTTGAGTGTAACGGTTTTACCGCCCGTATTGGGGCCGGTTATGATAAGTGTATCAAAGTCCTCGCCCAGCTCAAGATCAATTGGCACTGCCGTATCCTTGGGCAGAAGCGGATGGCGTGCGCGGCGGAATACTATTCCCTTTTCTCTGAGCTCAGGCTCGATTGCATTCATATTGTACGAAAGCTTGGCTTTTGCAAATATAAGGTCAAGCTGAATCAGCAGATTATAGTCTGCTGATATATCGTTTGCGTGTTCGGCGCAGTCGGCAGAGAGCTCGGCAAGAATACGCTCAATCTCAAGCTTCTCCTTTGCGGCAAGCTCGCGAAGCTCGTTATTTGCCTTTACCGCCGCCATTGGCTCTATAAACAGCGTTGCACCGGACGATGAGATATCATGTACAAGTCCCGGAACCGCCCCCTTGTGCTCCGCCTTTACAGGCACAACATAGCGATCGGAGCGCATGGTAATGATGGGCTCCTGCAGGGCCTTTGCGTACGACGGAGATGAAATTATCTTCTGCAAAGCCTCGCGCGCTCTTGCGCTTGCGGCTCTTATCTTTCGTCTTATGTTTGCAAGCTCCGATGAAGCGTTGTCCGCTATCTCGTCCTCGCCTACGATTGAGGATGTAATCTTCTCCTCGAGAAAACGGTTTGCGTGGAGGGCTGAGAACAGATAGTCAATGCAGGTTTTTTCATGTCTGTCATCGGCAATGTAGCTTTTTACAAGTCTGGAGCACTGCAAAACACGGGCAATTGAAAGAAGCTCCAATGTGTTAAGCGAACCGCCCAGATCCGCTCTGGACAGGGATGGGCGAACATCCTTTATGCCCGAAAACGACGGGCTGCCGCGTACAACCATCATGGTTTTAGCGGCGCTTGTCTCGTCAAGGCGGCGTTTTACCTCGTGCGTATCATCCGAGGGTTGGAGCTTAAGCGCTCCTTCCTTCGCGCTTTCGGACACAGCCTCAGCTGCCAGCATATTCAGAACTGCAGGCAGTTCAAGTGTATTTAAAGATTTTTCGTAAAAATCCATGGTTTGTTCCTCAAATTAAAGGTTTTCTTATATTTTTCCAGTATTCGAGTGTTGAAAAGCGGCGTTCGGTCTGGGTCAGGAGATAAGTCTCGGCGGCATATGCTGCCCGCTCGAGCGCTTCATCTCCAAGATTGAACGACAGAAGCTTTCGCGGCTCGGCTTCGAGAATATAGCGCAAAGCCTTCAAAGAGTCAGGACAGAGCCTCAGGCTTGCATCTATCATGGGATTTCGGCAGTTGCGGCAGCAGATTATGCCGTTTAAGGGACTGAACATCGGCTCAGACGGCTCAGACTCGCCGCAAACGGCGCAGGCTGTCAAATCAGGTTGGTAGCCCGAAAGGGACATAAGGCGCATATCAAAGGCAGTTTTAATATGCTCCTGACTGTACATATCGTTGCTCAAAGCAAAAAGGCAGTTTAAGATAAGCTGTAAGATATACGGATTGGGCTGATCTTCGTCGGTGAGGGCTTCAACGCATTCGGCAAAATAGCTTGCCAGCGACAGCGCAGTTATATCATCGCGCAGTCCCTTGAATTCCTCAATGGTCGATGCTTCGTTCACAGTCCATCGTCCTTTATTTTCAAAAAGCGTAAGCTCGGAGAAAACAAGAAGCTGAGTCGCAGCAGAAACCTTGCTGCCCTTCCTCAATGCTCCACGGGCCTTAACGGTGATTTTTCCCTCATCAGCCGTGAGAACGGTCAGAATTCTATCTGCCTCTTTATATTTAACTTCTCTTAAAATCAGTCCTTTTGTTGTCTTGAACATATGTACGGTGCTCACCTCAGGGGCGAGGCTCCTCGCCTGCCCCGTCCATATCTTTAGATTTCTCCGCCGCACGGTAATAGAGCCAACTCAGCGGATCGCCGGTATCATAAAACAGCTGCCATAACTTTTCACTTTTCATATGACCACCTCACTATACTTAGTATCATACAGTGAGGCGGTTTTATTTTGGTATCTTATTCCGAATAGCCGAAGTTGCGGAGCTGTGCCTGAGAATCACGCCAGTTTTCCTTGACTTTTACCCATGTCTGGAGGAAAACTTTGGTTCCCATAAACGCTTCAATATCCTGACGCGCCATTTCGCCGATTTTCTTCAGCATGCTTCCCTGCTTGCCGATTATTATGCCCTTATGGCTCGCTTTTTCGCAGAATATGGTTACATCCATGTCGATTATGCCGTTATCCCGCTCGGAAAATTTTGTTACTTCGATTGCTGTGCCGTGGGGGATTTCCTTATCAAGGCAGAGAAGCAACTTTTCGCGTACAAGCTCTGCGCATATCTGCTTTTCGGGCTGGTCGGATATCATGTCCTCGGGAAAAAGCTGAGGTCCCTCGCAGGCGAATTTTGAAAGCTCGTCCATAAGCTCGTCCAGACCCTCACCGCGCTTTGCGGATATGGGCATGATTGCTTCAAACTCATGTGCCGCTGAATATAGCGCAATTACTTCGAGAAGCTCGGATTTTTCAACGGTATCAATTTTATTGATTACAAGAACTGCCGGAACATTCGTTTCCTTTATGCGTTCTATAAGCTGATCCTCCTGAGGGCCGATATTGGCAATGGGCTCAACAAGAAGCATGACGGCATCAACATCGGCAACGCTTTCCTTAACAACGTTTACCATGTAATCGCCAAGGCGTGTACGAGGTCTGTGGAAGCCCGGAGTATCCATAAGTACAAACTGGGTATCGCCGCGGTTAACAACGGCGCTGATGCGGTTGCGGGTGGTCTGGGGCTTATTGGACACTATGGCAATCTTCTCGCCGACAAGTGCATTGGTAAGCGTGGATTTGCCGACGTTAGGTCTGCCGCATATTGTTATCATTGCTGACTTTGTAATCATATCTTTAATCTCCCATTATTGTCTTTTCTCTTGCACGCATCTGAGCCTTCATTTCGCCCTCATCTACATGGTCATAGCCCAAAAGATGCAAAACCGAATGGACGGTCAGGTAGCATATCTCCCGCTCAAAGCCATGGCCGAATTCCTCTCCCTGAGCTTCACATCGCTCAAGGGATATCATCATATCGCCAAGCATTATGCTTCCGCTTTCGGGGTCATGCTCGCATAGCGATTCATCAAACTCGCCTGCGGTCAGCTCGTTAAGCGGGAACGACAGAACATCCGTCGCTCTGTCAACGCCGCGAAACTCACGATTGATTTCATGTATGCCCTCATCGTCTGTGAGCATTACGCTGATTAAGCAGGGTTTGTCTATACCCTCGGCAGATAGCGCCTTTTCTATTGATTTTTTTATAAGCGCTGCCGCATTATTATGGCCAAGTCCCGATTTCTCGCGGCTTACGTATATCTCATGCTTCATATTACTGCTTCTTTCTTGCAGGTTTAGGTCTTGGCTTGTCCTTATTTGGATTTGCCTTATCATAAACCTCGTACGCTTCTATTATCTTCTGTACAAGCTGGTGACGAACGACATCGGCACCTGTCAGCTTGCAAATTGCAATATCGTCTATATCCTCAAGGACTTTCATGGCGATTTTAAGTCCGCTTGTCTTATCCTCGGGCAGGTCTATCTGAGTTATATCGCCCGTGATGACGACCTTAGAACCGAATCCAATTCGGGTAAGGAACATCTTCATCTGCTCCCGAGAGGTGTTCTGAGCCTCGTCAAGGATAATAAAGCTGTCATCAAGAGTTCTGCCGCGCATATACGCAAGCGGCGCAACCTCTATATTACCGCGCTCAAGGTATTTCTGATAGGTATCGGCTCCGAGCATATCGAAAAGGGCATCGTATAAAGGTCTAAGATACGGGTCAACCTTACTTTGCAGGTCACCCGGCAGGAATCCGAGGCGCTCACCCGCTTCAACTGCGGGACGGGTCAGAATTATGCGATTTACCTGCTCTGCTCTGAATGCGGCAACGGCAGCGGCAACGGCAAGATAGGTCTTGCCGGTACCGGCAGGGCCTATGCCGAGGGTTATTGTATTCTTCGCAATAGAATCGCAATAGGCCTTCTGACCTAAGGTCTTGGCTTTGACGGGCTTTCCTTTTGCGGTTATGCAAACGACATCGCTGGCAAGCTCATCAAGCTTCGACTCCTTGCCCTCTTTTACAAGCTTCAGGATATATCGCACACTCTGTGCGTCTATGTTCTCACCTCGTGCAGCAAGAGAAAGAAGCCCGTTAATTGCCTTTTCCGCCATCATGACGCTCTCTTCCTCGCCGCAGATATGAATCTTTGCATCGCGGTCAAGTACTTTTACGCCAAGCTCTGTTTCGATTATTCTCAAGTTCTGGTCGAACGAACCGAACACGCTTATGACATGCTCCATTCTTTCAACTTCGATAGTTCTTTCTATCATTTATCGTAAGTCCTCTCAGTGGATATATTCTCTGAACACTCGGCATGAAGCGTTACGGTCAGAAGTCCCTTATCATCGGAAACGCTGTAACTGTAATCCGTAACCTCGCCATCTTCAATTCTGCCTTTAAGTTCGTCCATAAGATCCTGCTTAAGACGCTCTGTTTCGCTCTTAATGTCTATCTTCCGTTTTTCGGTTTTCATTAATGTTTCGTGTTCACTTAAAACACCTATGGGAAACGTAAACACAGAATTTACGGACATATCTTTGTATTTTATTATTTTATCACAGGCGGGGCTCTTTTTTCTACTATCAGAGTAAAATTTTATTACATTTTTGCCAAAAACAAGTGCTATTCTGCGCTTTGAAGAACGCGCCGATACTTTTTCGGTCCCGTTTACGGGCTCAACGGCCGTCAGAGTGTACCATGTGCGTGCCTGTATCTCAGCTTTTGCATGTATTAATCGGTCATCTCCCGTTTCGCTCTGCGCAAGTCCGCTGACGAGTACATCCCCCTCAACTACGCTGTCTCCTTCCGACACTCTTTTTTCACCCTCAAGGACAGACATTTTTGTTATTATGCCTGTTTTCTCCGCAACTATATCGCAGAAATCGTCTTTATTATAAATATGCGGTTTTTCAACCCGCTCATGGACAACAACCTCGGCTTTTGAATTATGAAGATTTACGGCTATCCATGAAATCCCGTCAAGCTTCAAAAGCATCTGACTACGCACTGCATCCGTTGAAATTCCGGGCCAGAACGTTCCGTAATTTATATCGCACTCGTTAAGCGCTCGTACGATTTCCGCATCGGAAAGCTTTTCGTTTCCGGTGACATCTATATTCCATATAAACAGAGATGAGAACGCGAGAGCAATTACAAAGACCGCAAAGGCGGACACAAGCGCAATTCTGCGTTTAATATGCTTTGTAATTCGTTTTCCGCCTCGGGATGAGGTGACTTTTATATCAAGTCCGTTCAGACCGCGCAGAGCATTCAGTGCCGGATAATCCGCCGAATGGATTTTGAGTGTGATACAAAAATCATCCTTCGGCACTGCGTCCCAGAACTCTATGCCGCTCTCGCTCAGCGCATTGAGAAGCCGCGCAGGGTTTTCGCCCTTGACCTCAATTTCAGATATGCCGCGTGCTATGTTATAAATTCTGTCCATTTCCTACCTCAGTTAAGCTCAAGTGATAGTATTCTTCCCGTTATAAGCATATCGTTTTTATCCATTGCGGATATGCTGAGTTCATCGCCGAGTATTCTTATTGTCATTCCTTTTGCGTTCAGCTCAATTTCGTTTTCTCCATAGTGCAGTATGCCTTTATGATTCTCAATCAGGACTTTTGATTTGCCGTAAACGCTCAGCTTCGCGCTTCCCACGCTTATGTCCGACGGCAGATCAAGCCTTTCGGAAAGAAGCTCCGCCTTTTCGTTTTTACCGCTCATTTATACCCCTCCTATGTCCGTATAAATCTATGACGGAAAACATATTTTGATACTATGAAAAGGCTACCTGCAATCTGCGCATCACTTTGCGCTTTTATATCGCTCTTGATTTTTCCCGAGGCGGCGGCATCGGGAGTTAAAATGGGTCTGAATATCTGCGTTGATAAAATTCTGCCCTCACTCCTGCCTTTCTTCGTTGCCTCCGCTCTCTTAAGCAATCTCGGAGTAACCGCATAC
>JAZLGD010000053.1:0-14615 GCA_045616105.1 Oscillospiraceae bacterium
CGTAACCGGGGCCTTCCTCGGTCTGAGGAATATCAATGCTGATGTTAAGAACGTTTGCGATGATTTTGCGCCAGACGGGAGCTTTCGCGCCGCCGCCGCAGAGCTTGGAGCGGTCAATGTCGATGCCGAGGCTCTTTGCAACCTCGAAGCTGTCGCGGATGGCGAAGCTTACGCCCTCCATAACGGCCTGCACCATGTCGGAGCGGCTTGTATCCATGCTCATGCCGACAAATGTGCCTCTTGCGTCAACGTCATTTATGGGACTGCGCTCGCCCATGAGATAGGGCAGGAAGAACACGCGGTTTTTGCCCAGCTTATCCCCGTCTATGCTGCCCTGTTCGGCTTTATAGTCGGTGGTTCCGAGTATTTCCTCATAAAACCACTTGTTGCAGCTTGCTGCCGACAGCATGCAGCCCATGAGATGGAAGTTTCCGTCCGCGTGGGCAAAGGCGTGGAGCGCGTTGAATCTGTCAACTCCGAATTTCTCGGAGGAGATAAATATGGTGCCCGAGGTGCCGAGAGAGATGTTGCAGGCACCGTTGCCGACAGTTCCGGTGCCGACTGCCGCAGCAGCGTTGTCGCCTGCACCTGCCACGACCCTGACGGTCTTGGGCAGACCTATATCTGCACATACCGTGCCAATGACGTCATAGCTTTCAAAAAGCTCAGGCATCTGGGACTTGCTGATTCCGCAGAGCTGAAGCATTTCCTCAGACCAGCACTTGTGCTCAACATCAAGCAGAAGCATTCCGCTTGCGTCGGAATAATCGCAGGAGTGAACTCCCGTGAGCTTATAGTTTACATAGTCCTTGGGCAGCATGATCTTGCTTATGCGGCTGAAGTTTTCGGGCTCCTTGTTCCGCATCCAGAGCAGCTTCGGAGCGGTAAAGCCTGCAAAAGCAATGTTTGCCGTGCGGGCAGACAGCTTTTCCTTGCCGATGACATTGTTCAGGTATTCCACCTCGTCGGCGGTTCTGCCGTCGTTCCACAGTATTGCGGGACGGATAACGCAGTCGTTTTCGTCAAGGGCAACCAGACCGTGCATCTGACCGCCGCAGCCTATGCCTGCAATCTCGGACTTTTCAATGCCCTCAGTAAGCTCGGCAATGCCGAGCTTTACTGCTTCCCACCAGTCCTCGGGGTTCTGTTCCGACCAGCCGGGGTGAGGGAAATAGAGGGGATAATCCTTTGATACGGTGTTATGGATTTTGCCTTGGGCATCTACGAGCAGTAGCTTTACCGAAGAGGTGCCCAGGTCGATGCCGATATAAAACATATTATGCCTTCTCTTTCTTGGAAACAACGTCGAAGATGACTGCTGCCAGAAGAACAAGACCCTTAACTACCTTCTGGTAGTTTGCGTCAACGCCCATGATGCTCATGCCGATGTTGATAACGCCCATGAGAACTGCGCCGACGATAACACCGGGAACGGTGCCTGTGCCGCCGTATGCGGAAGCGCCGCCGATGAAGCAGGCGCCGATAGCGTCCATTTCATAGTTCTGACCGTATGTGGGCTGAGCGGAGGTGAGTCTTGCGATGGTCATGATACCTGCAACTGCGGCAAGCAGACCCATGTTGGTGTATGCGAAGAAGTAAACCCTCTTGGTGTTGATACCGGAGAGCTTGGTAGCAGTCTCGTTGCCGCCGATTGCGTAGAGGTGACGGCCGATAGTGGTCTTGGAGGTTATGTAGGTGTAAATAAGGATTACGAGTGCAACCCAGATAAGTGCGGTGGGGATGCCCTTGTACTGGCTGAGCTTGATGGTGAAGAATACGATTACAGCTGCGATAACAAAGACCTTTACGCAGGTCTTGCTGAAGGAATCGACCTCATAGCCCTTTTTCTTTCTGGTTCTTCTGCCGTTTAAGGTGAAAAATATGTACAGAGCCGCAGCTATGCCGCCGACTACGAGACACAGCAGATTTATGCCCTCACCGCCAAGAACATCGGGAATGTAGCAGTTTGCGCCGCCGCCGAAAATGCTGACGAACTTTTCATTGGTAACGGACATGGTCATGCCCTTGAGGATGACGTTTGAAAGTCCGCGGAATACCATCATACCTGCGAGTGTGGTGATGAAGGGGGGGACATGTACATATGCGATCCAGAATGCCTGCCATGCGCCGACTGCAAGACCGATGACGAGCATGATGCCGACTGCGGCCCAGAGGTTAACGTCCTTGTTAAGCACAACTGCACCGACTGCGCCTGCGAAGCAGACGACCGAGCCGACGGAAAGGTCGATGTTACCGCCGGTCAGTATGCACAGAAGCATACCGGTTGCCAGTATGAATACATATGCGTTCTGAGAGATTATGTTTGTGATGTTCTGGGGCATCAGCAGCTTGCCGTTGGTCTCGATTGCAAAGAATGCAACGACCAGAACCAGAACAATTACCATTGTATATTTCTTTATGAATTCAGTAATCTTTGAATTGCTCATTTTTACTGCTCCTTTTCCTCTTTATCGGAAGCCAGAATTCTTGCCATAATCTTTTCCTGACTTGCCTCTTCTCTGTCAAATTCGCCGACTACCTTGCCTTCATTGAGGACATAAATTCTGTCGCTCATGCCGAGAACTTCGGGAAGCTCGGAGGAAATCATGATGACTGATTTTCCTTCTGCGGCCAACTGGTTGATAATACAGTAGATTTCATATTTTGCGCCGACATCGATGCCGCGGGTGGGCTCGTCCAGAATGAGAACGTCAGGGTCGGCGAACATCCATTTGGAAAGCAGAACCTTCTGCTGGTTTCCGCCTGAGAGCTTGCCGACGTTCTGTTCAACGCCTACGCACTTTGTTTTCATTTTTCCGCGGTAGTCCTCCGCAATTTCGTATTCCTTGTCAACATCAATAACGCCGTGCTTTGATACGCCCTTGAGGTTTGCAAGCGTTGTGTTGACGCGGATGGGGTTCGAGAGGATAAGTCCGTTGCCCTTTCTGTCCTCGGTTACATAGGCAAGACCGTGGTTTATGGCCTCGCGCGGGGAGTGGAGCTGAACTTCCTTGCCGTTAAGCTTAATGGTACCGCTTATATTAGAGCCGTAGCTGCGTCCGAAAACGCTCATGGCGAGCTCGGTGCGTCCTGCGCCCATAAGGCCGGAAATACCGACAACCTCGCCTTTTTTAACGTTCAGGGAAACATTGTCAACGACTTTCTTTTCGGTGTAAATGGGGTGATAAACATTCCAGTTTTCAATCTCAAGCGCAACATCCCCGATTTTAACGTCTTTTCTCTTGGGGAAGCGATCGGCGATTTCTCTGCCGACCATGCCGCGGATGATTCTGTCTTCGTTTATCTCATCAACGCCCTTGTGCATGGTTTCGATGGTTTTGCCGTCGCGCAGAACGGTGATGTCGTCTGCGACATAGGAAACCTCGTTGAGCTTGTGGGAGATGATGATTGAGGTCATGCCATTTTTCTTGAACTCCAGCAGAAGGTCAAGAAGTGCCTGAGAGTCCGACTCGTTAAGCGACGAGGTGGGCTCGTCAAGGATGAGAAGCTTTGCGTTCTTCGCAAGCGCTTTTGCAATTTCGGTAAGCTGCTGCTTGCCGACGCCGATGTCCTTAATCAGCGTTCTGGAGGACTCGGAGAGTCCTACTATCTTGAGGTATTTATCTGCTTCCGCATAGGTTTCGTCCCAGTTTATGTTGAACTTTTTGCCCTTTTCGTTGCCGAGGAACATATTTTCGCCTATGGACATATAGGGAACAAGTGCCAGCTCCTGGTGTATGATTACAATACCCTTTTCCTCGCTGTCTTTAATGCCGGAGAACTTGCAGATCTCGCCATTATATACTATATCGCCGGTATAAGTGCCGTAAGGCCATAGTCCGCTGAGGACCTTCATCAGCGTTGATTTGCCGGCGCCGTTTTCGCCGACCAGTGCGTGGATGCTGCCTCTCTTGACAGCGAAGTTGACATCATCTAAAGCTTTGGTTGCAGGGAACTGTTTGGTTATACCTCGCATTTCAAGTATGTTGTCTGACAAGATATCGCCTCCGTTAGTGTCTGTTTTTAGATTTGGGCAAGACGGATTAACCGTCTTGCCCAATGAGAAATTATTCAGTTAGTTTGCCTTATGCAAGCTGATCCATGGTGTAGTAGCCGGAATCAACAAGCAGTGCCTGATAGTTGTCAACGGTGCATGCAACAGGCTCGCAGAGGAAGCTGGGGATGATGCCGGTGCCGTTGTCGTAGGTCTCGGTGTCATTTACGGGAGGCTCGGTGCCCTTCATGAGAGCGTCAACCATCTTAACGGTCTGCTCTGCCAGAGTACGGGTGTCCTTGAATACGGACATTGCCTGCTTGCCGTCAATGAGGTTCTTCATGATTGCGATATCGCAGTCCTGACCGGTGATGACGGGATATACATCGTTGGTGTAGAGTGCTGCAAGTGCGTTTTCAACGCCGCATGCGGTGGAGTCGTTGGAAGCGAGAACTGCGTCGAGCTGCTTGCCGTCAGCATAGTAAGAGCTGAGGATGTTCTCGAAACGCTCCTGAGCCTTGTCGGTAGCCCAGTTTGCAGTAGCAACAACAGCCTTGTCGTAGTTGCCGTCTGCATCCTTGGTTGCAACCTGACCGGAGGGGCATACCAGAGTGCCTGCATCCAGGTAGGTCTGGAGAACGCTCATTGCGCCGTCGAAGAAGAAGTTAATGTTGTTGTCGCCGGGGTCGCCGGTGATGAACTCGATGTTGAAGGTCTTGTCGCCTGCGTTCTTAAGATCGAGCTTCTCTTCAATGAACTGACCCTGCTTTACACCAACGAGCCAGTTGTCGAAGGTTGCATAGTAGGAAACTGCGTCGGAGTTCATGATGAGGCGGTCGTAAGAGATAACGGGGATGTTCTTTTCCTTAGCCTGTGCAAGAACAGTGCCGAGGGAGTCGCCGTCGATAGCTGCAATAACGAGAACCTTGCAGCCGTTTGCGATCATGTTCTCAATCTGAGAAACCTGAGTGGGGATGTCATTTGCGCCGAACTGGAGGTCAACCTGATAGCCTGCAGCCTCGAGCTGTGCCTTCATGTTGTCGCCGTCCTGGTTCCAACGCTGCAGATCCTTGGTGGGCATGGAAACGCCAACCAGATCGCCGTCGGGATTGGCTGCATCTTCGCCGTCGTTGCCGCTTGCGCATGCGCAGAGAGCAAAGACCATGAGAAGAGCCAGAAGAAGTGCTATGTACTTTTTCATGTTTTTGTTCCTTTCTTGATTTAATAAAAGGTTTTCGGTTACTAAATTATTTAGTAACACTTGTACCTTTATTTTAATTTTTTGAACTAAAGATGTCAAGCGAAAAGGGCAATATGACGATTTTTCTACGTTTTTTCTATTTAATCAAAGCCGTTTTTGTGCAGTTTTTAGAATCCGATAGCTTTTGAGCCGATATTTCTACTTGTTTTTTCGGAAATTTACTAAATAATTTAGCAAATAGCATTAAACAGACAGATTCTTGCTTTTTTTTATAAATTATTTATAATAATTACTAATAAATTTAGTGCATGGGAGGGTTAAGATGGCAGGTGTAACATCAAAAGAGATAGCCGCCCGTCTGGGCTTGTCTCCGTCTGCGGTGTCTTTGGCACTCAACGGAAAACCCGGAGTTAGCGAAGCCACGAGGCAGCTCGTCATTTCCACAGCGGGGAAAATGGGCTATAACATAGCAAAGCACGTCGGCGCCGCAAGCAAAAGGCGGCGGATATGCTTTGTGTTCTATATAGACCAGCTTGTCAGTATAGCGGAAAACACGACATTTTCCACCTTTGTGCTTCAGGGGGCGGAAAATGCTTCATCCGCAAAAGGCCACAGCATTACGGTCAGATATGTCCGTGCAGGCGAGCCGCTTACAAAGCAGCTTGAAGATACAATAAATGATACCGACGGATTTATTATCCTCGGTACGGATGTAACCCGAAGCTGCAGGAGCGAGATGAAGGAGTTTCTGCGCTCGATTGACGGCAAGCCCGCAGTCATCGTTGACAGTCCCGAGCACTTTAACATGGCCGACTGCGTTGTAAACGACAACTACGGCGGCGCATGTATGGCGGCTGAGTATTTCATTTCCCGAGGCCTCAAAAAAATCGGATACCTGCGCTCAATGTACAGAATAAGCAACTTTGAATATCGCGAGGCGGGTCTGAAGCATGCTCTTAAGAGGGCGGGACTCGGCATCCACTCCATAGTGGATACGGACATATCCTTTGACGAGGCGTTTAAAAGCGTTGACGAGTATCTGAGTAAAGCGGAAGAGCTTCCCGAGGCCTTTTTCGCGGAGAACGACATTATTGCCGCGGCGGCGATAAAGGCATTCAATGCCCACGGAATCGATGTGCCGGGGCAGGTGTCCGTAATCGGCTTCGATGATATTCCGGTCAGCGAATTCAGCTCGCCGTCGCTGACTACGGTGCATTCGTTCAAGGAGCAGCTGGGCGAGGCTGCGGTAAACCTGCTGTCAGCGAGATTCAGCGAATGCCCCGAGGATAACTCCTTCGGCGGAAGAGGCTGTATGACAGTAAGCATTTCCACAAAGCTCCATGTTCGAGACAGTGTAAAATAAGGAAAGGGAATTATTCTATGATTATTCATGTTCTCTATACTGCACTTCCCGTGTTTGCCGCACTTTTCATCGGCGTCCTTTGCAGGAAAAGGAATATACTGGACCGCGGCGGTGTCGATGCGCTGAGAAAGCTGGCGGTGGATATAACCCTGCCCGCGGTGCTGTTTTCTGCGTTTGCAACGGCGGATTACTCTCCGCGCAACATGCTGATCCCGCTTCTGACTTTTGTGCTCTGCATTGCGGCGCTGCTTTTGGGATTTCTGCTTAAGAAGCTGTTTAAATGCGACAGCCGGCTAATGCCTTATCTGATGACGGGCTTTGAAGCCGGTATGCTGGGCTACGGACTTTTTGCCCTGCTCTATCCCGGACAGAGCAGCTCTGCCTTTGCCATAATAGATTTGGGTCAGGTGCTGTTTGTGTTTACATTATATAAAGGTATGCTTATGGGAAAGGGAAGCGCGAAGGAGCTTGCAAAGCAGGCGTTTTCCTCCCCCGTTCTCTGGGCGATAATCGCAGGTATGCTCTTCGGAATTACGGGACTGTATTCAGCCCTTGAGCCTTCGGGCGTTGCTTCGGTTATTGATAAGCTGGCTGAATTCATTGCCGCGCCCACAAGCTGTCTTATTTTAATAAGTATAGGATACGACCTTGAGTTTAAGGAAACTCCGTGGAAACGGGTGCTTTCCTATACGGGAATGCGTGTCGCAGTGATGGCGATAATACTTGCCCTTGCCGTGTTCGTAAACCGTCATCTTCTCGGCGGTATTATGCACGAGGGAGCACTTATGCTTATGATGATTCTGCCGGCACCCTATGTTCTGCCCATATTCACCGATGCGGAAGCGGAGCGCACCGATATTGCGTCTACGCTCTCGGTTATGACTCTGCTCAGCCTCGTCCTGTTTTCGCTTATGGCGGCGATGACGGTATAAACCGGCTATGAAAAATGGCGGCAGCCGCCCTGAAAAGTAAAGATTATGCCCCTGTCCCGTTTCACTCGGGACAGGGGCGGTTTTTATTAGGTATCGGAATCTGTAATGCGGTTTTGCTCTCCCCACACACATAATTCGTCCAGCACCTTCATGAGCGATTTTCCGCGCTCACTCAGACTGTATTCAACCTTAGGCGGAATCTGGGGATATTCCGTGCGAATGATGAGCTTATCTGCCTCAAGCTCCTTCAGGTTTGTGCTAAGCGTCTTGTCCGAAATGTTCTTGAGATACCTGCGCAGCTCATTGAATCTGACAACTTCAAATTCCATAAGACAATAGAGAATGACCATTTTGTGCTTGCCGGAAATCAAGGACAGGGTGTAGCTGAAACCCGTATCTTCAAAATTCGCGTTCTCAATGTATGGCTTAATCATATCACTTTCTCCAAAGACAGTACCTGTTAAATATACCAGTACTTGTATAATTCCTTGCGTTGGATATAATTATATTAAAAGGCGCTAAGAGTGTCAATATAAACAACAAAGCGAGGGAATATCCATGAGAAAAACTTTGAACCAGACCGAGGGAATCTTCCCCATGCCGGTGCTGATGGTAGCTACCTACAACGAAGACGGAAGCGTTAATGTAATGAATGCTGCGTGGGGCACCATGCAGGAGCGCGGCACTGTTGCACTCAATCTGACAGAATCTCACAAAACGGTTAAGAACATTAAGGCAAGAAAAGCATTCACCGTAAGCCTTGCGGATGCCGACCATGTTGTCGAAGCAGACTATCTTGGTGATGTGTCCGGCAATGTCGAGAGCAGGAAGTTTGAAAAAAGCGGTCTGACCGCAAGCAAATCCGATGTTGTAGATGCTCCCGTCATCAACGAGTTCCCTGTATGTATGGAGTGCGAATTCATAGAGTATCAGGCAGATACCTACGGCTGCGGCGTTATCGGTAAGGTCGTGCGTATTACTGCGGATGAAAAAGTCATGAACGGCGATAAAATAGATATGTCTCTGATTAACGCCATCGCTTTCGACCCTTACACCCACGGTTACTACAAAGTCACCGAAAGAGTCGGCGAAGCATTCAAAGACGGTTTTAAACTGAAAAAATGATTATTTAAAAGTAAGGCAGTCGCTTTTGCGACTGCCTTATTATTTGGCAGAACGATGCTACGATTGACAGAATTGCACCATTTTGCACCTGTATGTTGGTTTTTTAGTTTGTCTTCCTTGCTTCCTCCGGAAGGGCCTTGAGAAGACGTTTCTCAAGATCAGGGGTGTTGTGTTCAATTATCAGATTTCCGCTGAGGAACATATCAAACTCCATTGTCATAGGGCTGTCATCCAGCTTTATGGTATAGATCTTTTTGTCCAGATTTATAGCTCGTCTGAATTCAGTCTGCACGAACCTTGAATTCATCGCATCCTCAGAGCAGAACAGGATGACAGCACATGATTCTTCAATCTTCTGTGCCAGAATTTTCATCCAGTTGTCGCCGCCATGTATGCCGTCGTCATACCAGAGCCTATACGAATTGCGCTGAAGAGCGACCATTGTCGAAAATACCGAATCCTTATCACTGTGGGAATAGCTTATGAAAAGGAAAGGCTCCGAGCCTTCATAGGGTAGTGAGACATATTTCTGGTCGTTGAGTACTTTTTCTATTTCTTTGCGTCTTTTGATTATGCTTCTGTACTGGATATGCAGAGCATCAAGGTCATATATTGGATGACCGGAAGCATAGATTACAACCTCGTCGAAAGCATCAGTGTTTTCTATATAGCGTTTCTGCATGCCAAGATTAGCTTTAACTCTCGTTTTCTTTTCGGAGTCGGAGATTGAACCGCCCAACTCTATTGATTTTAGAACGGCATCGTAGTCTTCAAATATGTTTATAATCGTTACATAGTTGCCATATGCTCGCTTGAGCTGCAGCACAAGATTAAGCGAAGCGCCGCCGACAGTGAGAAGGCAATCCTTTACACCGTGAACAGCGTCCATTATTTGCTGCTGGTCAAAACCGAGGTATACTCCGTCAAGGTCATATCTGAAGTCGCACTTATCTATGAATTCCCTTTCAACATATATCTTATCATCATACCACTTGGCATAGTTTTCATCCTGAGAGGCATTGACATACTTGTCCTTATCTACCATGGCATCATCTGCAACATAGTTATACTTGTTGATAATCTCGAAACCCTCGCCTCGGAAGAACTTACGAGTCTCATAGCCCATATCTAAAGTAGCACCGTATAAAACAAAAAGCATCTGTAATCACCATCAATAATGAATTAGTCTGATCATATAGACAATTAACATTATACGACTAATCACAAAAAACTCAATTCTATTTTTTGCATAATAAAAACCATTGGTTTATATAGGATAATGAAAGACAATATTGCACAATATCTCACACCCAAACAAGCAAGAAAGTCCCAGAACTTCAAGAAGTTCTGGGACTTTTTGATGGTCCGAGTGGAGGGACTTGAACCCCCGGCATCCTGCTCCCAAAGCAGGCGCGCTACCAACTGCGCTACACCCGGTTATTAATCTTTTTGCTCTGCGTAGTCTGAAAATCAGAGCGCTCCCATTATAACCTATTGAATCGATATCTGCAAGTGTTTTTGACGGGACTGTAATGTGCGGTATATTTTCCCGTCTTTATAGGTGAAGCAGCTGTTAATCGGCTGCGGACATACAAGCGCTGTTTCCAAATTCAATTCAGCTACCACGATCCCGGAAGAAAGGAGCAAAACAATGAGAGTTATTCTTACAGGAGTTCAGCTTATCTGCGCATGGGCAGGCGGCTGGGGCGGTATTCTTCCCCTTGAATTTGTCAAGGGCTTCTTCCCCATCTGATTAAAGAGAAAATACGAAGGAAGGCAAAAACCTTCCTTCTTTTATTTTATAAGCTCTGTTACGACATGCTGACAGAGAAGCATACCCGCCGTTGCGGGAACCCAGATAAGAGAGCCGGGAACGCTTCTGCGGCCGGGAGGCGGCGCTTCAAGCTGTTCGCACTCCATGGCTTCCTCGGGGCTGAACACAACATCGAGGTGTTCAATTCCGCGGGCGCGGAGCTCTTTGCGTACAACTCTTGCCAGCGGACAGCCGCTGGTCTTTTTTATGTCGCAGATCTGAAGAAGCGTCGCATCCTTTTTGTTTCCCGTGCCGAGGGAGGATATAATGGGGATGCTTCGCGCCTTTGCCGTTTCGATAAGATCCAGCTTGCAGGAAACGAGGTCTATGGCGTCAACAATAAAATCATAGTCCGCGAAAAACTCTTCTCTGTGCTCGGCATCGTATTTTCCGCAGATTGCGCGTACTTCAATGTTCGGATTAATGTCAAGCGCGCGGGCCTTCATGACCTCCGCCTTTGACAGGCCCACGGTAGATTCGACCGCGCAAAGCTGGCGGTTAATGTTGGAGGTGCCTGCGGTATCCTGATCGACAAGGGTCAGGCGGCCTATGCCGCTTCGCGCCAGCGCTTCGGCGCACCATGAGCCGACACCGCCCAGACCGAACACGGCCACATGGCTGCTTTTCAGTTTTTCCATTGCGTCCCCGCCGAGAAGCATACGGACGCGGAGTGTTCTTTCATCCATAGTAATTACCGAAAAAGGCCACCGACGGTGGCCTTTTTAATTTAAAGTTTATCTGCCGACGTACTTAACAGCGAAGTGGTCGGAGGTGGAGTAGATCTCCTCGATACCTGCGATGACATCGTCGAGCCATGCGCTCAGGTCATCGTTGCGGAGGAGACCGTCTGCGATGTAGTCACAAGCGAGCATATCGCCGCTCTCCTCGGTGGTGTGCCGGTTGTTGTCGCGCTCGTAGAACTTAACAACATAGTAGCCGGTGTCGCTCTCAATGATATCACAATCGTTGGCAGCGCGGTCACCGAGCATCCATTCGGAGATTGCGGAGGGCAGCTCGGAGCCTGCAACATCCTCACCGTTTGTGGGAGCTGCGTCCTGCATCTCGGTGGAGGTGGTTCCGTCCTCGTTGGTGACAATGTTTTCAACCTGACCGATTACATTGACAACTGCATCTGCAAAGCTGTCGCCGCCGTTTATAGCAGCGAGGATTTCGTCTGCGCTTGCCTTTGCCGCTGCAAGAGCCTCATCGGAAGCGACCTCAGCGCCGTTTTCGTCGGTCTCGGTATCGGCTGCTACGTAGTAGTAATCGTAATCGAAGGTGTCATAGGAATCGGCAACGCTTGCATACTTTTCCTTGATCTGGGCGTCAGTGTATTCAAAGCCTTCGCTGATGGTGGACTGAACCTTGGCTGCAATGGCTTCTTTTTCAAGTATGCCGCGGACCAGCGCGGTGTTGCAGCCGGTGCCGTAGTTTGCGGAGAGGAACTTGTTGACGGACTTGTAGCCGTTCTGCTCGGCTGCGTCCTTTATGGTGCCGAAAGTATCCTCAATAGTCTGCATATCCTCGTCATCGAGGCTGATTCCTGCGTATTCTGCATAAGCGCAGAGTGCGGACAGCTCTTTCAGGTGGCTGTATGCTGCTTCCATGAAGTAGTCATCCCATGTGTAAACATCTTCGCTGCCTTCTTCGGTTTCGCCGCCGAGGGAGCAAGGCTGCTTGTCGAGGGGCTGGGATACATCAAGACCCATGTAAGAAGCATAGTCGCCGAAATAGCTGAGTATCTGCATGAGCTGGGAATTATAAACATAGTTGACTTCGGCAACGGAGTAATCCTCGCTGCCGGCTTTGATGTTGTATGCTTCCAGCGCGGTGTTGTCAACGGTGACTGCGGTGGAGTTTCTGTAGAACAGGCCGGAGTTGAGATAAATAACGGCAACTACAAATGCAGCGATGGCTACGCCGATAATTGTCCATTTGATTTTGTCTTTTCTCTTTTTTGCGGCCTCTTCGCGCTCTGCAATGGTTTTGCGGTCAGTGCCGTTTTCACGTGCAAGCTGACGGTTTTTTCTTTCGGTAGAAGAACTCATTGGTATTCATCCTTACTTTGTTAATAATAATTAATAACTCAAACATTATAACCTAAGCAAAAGCATGTTTCAATAGTCAGGATTTAAATTTATTCTGAACTTTATTAAATCCGAAAATTTAAATCATCAATATGCAGGGCAGTGCATATACTGTAAGTATGCTGAATAAGGAGCAAAGGAGAGTTATCCCGAACTGTTTTTAATGGCACGAAGATTGATTTTACTTGACGGAGGGTGATTGTGACGGATACTGATATTGATGATTTTATCTACGGCGATTATGATCCCGGCCCCAGCGGACGGTAGTTTTTGAGCAGATGAGTTTTAAGCCCATCTGCTTTTTTATTGCATTGAAACGTACAAGTTTTGAATAAATGCGGCCAAAGGGTGAAAGGGGGTGCTGATTTGACCGAAAAAGAACTCAGAAAAAAGCTGGCGGATACTGCGGCGGAATATTTCGGCGCAAAAGAGGGCGGCGGAAAATATGCGGAGATAATAAGAATTTATAACGCAATAAGACCGCTGCCTCAGGGCTACGTGCTGAAGGACGGGGATTCGTGGTGCGCTGCCTTCGTGTCTGCGATGGCATCAAAGTGCGGACTTCTTGATATCATTCCCGCGGAATGCTCATGCCTGCGTCAGGTGGCGGGCTGGCAGCAGAAGGGAAGATGGATCGAGGACGATGCCTATGTGCCGTCTGTGGGCGACTACATATACTACGACTGGCAGGACGACGGAAAGGGTGACAACCGCGGTGTTCCCGACCATGTAGGTATTGTCACCGAGGTGTCCGGCAAACGCATTACGGTTATTGAAGGTAATGTCAGCGACAGCGTAAATTACCGTTACATAGTAGCCGATTCGAAGAATATCCGGGGCTACGGTCTGCCGGATTTTGCCTCGAAAGCAAAGGAGGAAGAAAGCGTGAGATACAAAACCATAAACGATGTGCCTACGGGTGCTTACCGCGATGCGGTCAACGAATTTGTTGAGCTCGGCATCATAAACGGCAAGAGCGACGGCACACTCGATATTTCCGAAGACGTTATCCGAGGAATGATCTTCGGCAAGAGATATGCCGATAAAAAGATAAACGAGCTTGCAGACATCGCCCTTGCAAAGCTCATTGAAAAGCTTAAGGCAATCATAAAGTAAAAAAAGAAAAAACCCTCGATTTAACAATCGAAGGTTTTTCTCTTTTGAATCGTATTACAATTACAGAACGTCAGCAACTGCACCTACGAGACCCTGAATGAAGGTGGGAACCCAACCGAGAATATCGGAAACGAGTCTGATGCTCTTCTTAAGGCCGAGGCGGGTGTCTTCGTCAATATTGTTCAGAATTTTCTTGCACATGATGCTTCCTCCTTGAATTTTTAATTATTCGGATGTTACTAATATAGCACATATCTATGCAATTTGTAAATAACAAATTTAGATTTGGTAAAAAACTATTGCAAATAATAAATTTATTCCGGTTTTGGAAAACTCAGTTCAGCGATATCATACACATGGGCTGCGTTTTGCCTGAAAACATACACCGTGCCACTCTGACAGAAGCTTATTTAACGGGAACTGCCAGCTTGAGCGCACCCTCGCATATCTCTATGCTGAACTTGTTTTCATATATTATCTCGCCGTCGAGAGAGTAGGCGAAGCCTTCGGGAGCGGAAATCTCGACCTTCTTTGCCCTGCGGTAGACAACAATATCCTTCATGTCCTCGCGGTCAAGATGCTCGCCGTTGGTGTAGGGAGTGAGTATCTTAACGAAGCGCAGCCGGGAAATTGGCTTTATAAGGCAGACCTCAATGAGGCCGTCGTCGGTCTTTGCTCTCGGCGCACACTTGAACGAGCCGCCTACATACTGGCCGTTTGCAACGGTGCAGAGGAGGGCTTTGCCGTCGGGATTGAGCACCTCGCTGTCAGCGGAAACGGTGCAGGTGTTCTTCATGCTCTTGATGAGCGCGGTAACAACGCCCTTTGTGTATGCATTTTTGTTGCCGTGGCCGGTTTTTTCTCTTTCCTTGTTGATGGTGATGGCAACGGTTGTATCAAAACCGAAATTTGTGACGTTGACACTGTATCTGTCGCCGACCTTGAGCAGATCCAGCTTCCGTTCGGGTGCAGAGATGAGCGCCG
>JAZLGD010000054.1:0-3104 GCA_045616105.1 Oscillospiraceae bacterium
CAAAATAACGGTAATACTGACGTATTACCGTTATTTTTTATGCCGTATGGGCGGAAAATAGCCGTTCAAAACCTATAAATCTCTGTGATGCACAGCCCTGTGCCGAGCTTTTTTTATTGCTAAGCTTCGCTTAATGTGATAAAATCCCCCTATATAATAAATGTAAGGAGAAATATCATGGAAATTGGAATTAAAGGACGCGTTGAAACGGTCGTAAATGATACAAACACCGCAAAATTTGTAGGCTCCGGCTCCCTTGACGTTTTTGCAACCCCCAATATGATAGGCCTCATGGAGCAGGCTGCTCAGGCATCCGTTGCTCCCTACCTTGAAGAGGGTCAGGGTACTGTCGGCACCAAAATCGAAATCACACATGACGCTGCAACTCCCCTCGGCATGAAGGTATGGGCAGAGTCCGAGCTGATCGAGATTGACCGCCGCAGACTTGTTTTTGAAGTCAAGGCATATGACGAGGCAGGACTTATCGGTCAGGGCAGACATGAGCGCTTCATCATTCAGAACGAAAAATTCCTTGCAAAAGTAAACGCAAAGGCTGGAAAGTAAAATGAAAAAATTCATTGTTCTTATTGGCAACTACGGTTCCGGAAAGACCGAGATTGCAATTAATCTTGCGGTAAACTCTGCGGAAAAGGGCCTTAATACTCTCGTTATCGACCTTGATAAGGTAAACGATTATTTCCGTATGTCCGACCGCGTTGACGTCCTTTCCGAAAAGAAGGTCAACCTTGTTTCTCCCACCTTTGCAGGTCAGGGCGTAACACCCAGCAATATGTCTGCCGCAGTTGCATCTGCTTTCGCAGGCGATTGGGATCTCTGCATCTTCGATGTGGGCGGCGACTCCGCAGGCGCACTTTCCCTCGGTCGCTATCATCAGGACTTTGCGGCACTCGAGCCGGGTCAGCTCGAGGTGTATGATATCGTAAACGTTTTCCGCCCCATGTCCGAAAGCCCCGAAAAGATTATTAAGCTCAAAGAGGATATGGAGGGCTTTGCCCGCCAGAAGGTTACGGGCTTCGTAAATAACTCCAACCTCCTGAATTTTGCCAGTGCAGACGATATCCGCGCAGGCTATGATGTCCTTGTCAAGACCTCTGAAATGACCGGTATCCCCGTAAGGCACACAACCGGCAGAAAGGAATTCATCGAGGAATTCCTTAAAGACGGCAGAGATGAAAAATATATAGGCGAGCCCATCGGTCTTGAAACCTATATGCACCGAAGTTGGGAAGCATTCACCAAGCAGGGACTTTAAAATTACCATATCACAGCCCGCGGCATATGCCGCGGGCTGTTGCTATATATGGGGCTCTTGTGCCGCTGCTTGTGTTGCACCACAAGATGTAGTACGACATCTTGTGGTGCATATTTTCGTTGTTTTTTCAAAAAAGACTTTTTCAGCACATCGCTGTAAGCATTGATACCGCTGAGTTTTTTGCGAAATCGCCTTGGATTAGGGACCAAAAAACGGCAGAATTACCGAAAATCGTAAAAGTGGCAAAACACAATATTTTGTGGTTTCAACGGTTACAAAGCGGTAAAAATTCCTACATTTTGTGGCTTTTCCTTGACAACAAACTGCGCGTGTGCTATGCTTAGCAAGCTAATAAACAGGAGAGAACCATGCATATAACCGGAATACAAAAACTGACATTATTGGACTATCCCGGAGCGGTCGCATGCACAATCTTCACAGGAGGCTGCAATTTCCGCTGTCCCTTCTGCCACAACGCACTTCTGGTAGAACCTGAACGCGTTAAAGAGGAGGGAGAGCTCCCCATGGAAGACGTTATGAGCTTTCTCGAGAAGCGCAGGGGAGTGCTTGACGGTGTTGCAATAACGGGCGGCGAGCCGCTGCTGCATTGCGATATGTCCGACTTCCTGCGGAAGATCAAGGCCATGGGATACAAAATTAAGCTTGATACCAACGGCTCTAATCCGGAGCTTCTGAAACAGATACTTGACGAGGGTCTGGTTGACCGTGTGGCGATGGATATAAAGAATTCGCCAGAGCTTTACGGTGTGACAGCCGGCCGCGGGGACATTGACCTCGAGAGCATAGAAAAATCGAAGAATATGCTCCTCAACGGTGATGTTGAGTATGAGTTCCGTACCACAGTGGTTAAGGGAATCCATACAAAGGAAAGCCTTGTGGAAGCGGCAAAGTGGATTGCAGGGGCCAGAGAATACTACCTGCAGCAGTTTAAAGATTCGGGTGACCTTTTAAAAGGCGAGGGCTTATCCGCTTTCGACGAAACCGAAATGCATGAGCTGTGTGAAGCTGTAAAAAACTACGTTCCGGCGGCAGAAGTTCGCGGCGTGTGAGAAATACGGAGGATAAAGAAATGTATCAGATTATTAAACGTGACGGCAAAATCGTTGATTTTGACATCAGCAAGATTGCAAACGCAATCAAAAAGGCTTTTGAAGCAACCGAAACCGAGTACACAGACAATGTTATTGATTTTCTGGCGCTCAAGGTTTCCGCAGACTTCATCCCCAAAATCAAGGACGGCTATGTAGCAGTTGAGGATATTCAGGACAGCGTTGAGGCAGTCCTCTCCCGCGGCGGCTATGAGGCTGTTGCAAAGGCTTACATACTCTATCGTAAGCAGCGCGAGAAACTGCGTAACATGAAGTCTACCTACCTTGATTATAAGGAAACCGTAAACAGCTATGTTAACGTTCTCGACTGGCGCGTTAAGGAGAACTCCACCGTTACCTATTCCGTCGGCGGACTTATCCTCTCCAATTCCGGCGCTATCACCGCAAACTACTGGCTCAGCGAGATTTATGACGAGGAGATCGCAAACGCTCACCGCAACTGCGATATGCACATCCATGACCTGAGTATGCTGACCGGCTACTGCGCAGGCTGGAGCCTCAAGCAGCTCATCCAGCAGGGGCTCGGCATCCCGGGCAAGATCAACTCCTCCCCCGCAAGCCACCTTTCCACCCTCTGCAACCAGATGGTAAACTTCCTCGGCATCATGCAGAACGAATGGGCGGGCGCACAGGCATTCTCCTCCTTCGATACCTACCTTGCCCCCTTCGTAAAGGTCGATAATCTCAGCTACAAGGAAGTC
>JAZLGD010000055.1:0-6939 GCA_045616105.1 Oscillospiraceae bacterium
TTAACTGATGAAATACCGCGGAGAAAATTTCCTCCGCGGTATTAACATATTTTCCGAGTTATGCTATTATATAAGTTAACTAAAATTTTGGAGCGATAAAATGCTTGAAAAGCTGAAGCATATCGAAAACAGATATGCGGAGATCGAAAAAAGAATGGAAAGCGGCGAAATCTACGCTGACCCTGCGGCATATACGAAATGCGCGCGGGAGATGAAGGAGATAGAGCCTGTCGTTATGGCTTATAGGGAGTATTCAAAGTGCTGCACAGATATGGATGGAGCGCTTGAACTTATGTCCGACCCTGAGTTCAAGGACCTTGCCCATGACGAGTATAATTCCGCAAAGGCGAGGAAAGAGGAGCTTGAGGAAAAACTCAGAATTCTGCTTCTGCCCAAAGACCCGAATGATGAGAAAAATATCATCATGGAGATTCGCGGCGGCGTGGGCGGTGAAGAAAGCTCGCTTTTTGCCTATGACCTTTTCCGAATGTATTCCATGTATGCCGAAAGTAAGGGCTGGAAGATAGACGTAGTAAACGTGAACGAAACCGAGCTCGGCGGCATAAAGGAGATAAGCTTTGTCGTGGAGGGCGTGGGTGCATATTCAAGACTCAAGTTTGAAGCCGGCGGCCATCGCGTTCAGCGTGTTCCCGAGACCGAGTCGGGCGGCAGAATTCACACCTCTGCGGCAACGGTAGCCGTTCTGCCGGAGGCAGAGGAGGTCGAATTTGCCATTAACCCCAATGACCTCAAGATAGATACCTACCGCTCATCGGGCGCAGGCGGACAGCACGTCAATAAGACCGAAAGCGCGATACGAATTACCCATATTCCGACGGGCGTTGTGGTTGAGTGTCAGGACGAGCGAAGCCAGTATAAAAATAAGGACAGAGCCATGAGCATCCTCCGCTCAAAGCTCTATGAGGCCGAACAGGCAAAGCAGACCGCCGCAATCGCCGCAGAACGCAAAAGTCAGGTCGGCTCGGGTGACAGGTCAGAGCGTGTGCGCACCTATAACTTCCCGCAAAACAGAGTGACCGACCACCGCCTTACGGGCGATATAAGAAACTTCAATATTGCCAATATCATCAATGGTGACCTCGACCCGCTTATTGACGCACTTACTACTGCAGATCAGGCGGAGAAACTGAAGAATCAAACTGAGAGAAATGAAAACTGAAATTATCAGAGAAAACATAAAAGCTGCGGCTAAGCTCATACAGAGCGGCGAGCTTGTGGCAGTACCCACAGAAACCGTTTACGGTCTTGCGGGGAACGGCCTTGACGAGAAAGCCGTTGAACAGATCTATGAAGTCAAGGGCAGACCGCAGGTAAAACCCCTTGCGCTCATGGTGCCCGACAGCGATGCTATGGATAAGTACTGCGAGGATGTGCCTTGTCAGGCGAAGACCCTTGCGGAAAAATTTTGGCCGGGTCCGCTGAGCATTGTACTTAAATCAAGATCAATAGTTCCCGACATAGTACGCGCAGGCGGCGATACCGTGTCGCTGCGCTGCCCAAAGCATGAGCTTACGCTGGAGCTTTTGCGAGAAGCGAGGCTGCCCCTTGCAGCACCCTCGGCAAACCCTTCGGGAGAGGAAAGCCCCAAAAATGCGGAGCGGGTCATGCAGTACTTTGACGGCCGAATTGCCGCTGTAATCGACGGCGGAGAATGCGGAATAGGAAAAGAGTCAACCATCATCGATATGAGCCGTAGACCGTACAGAATTTTGCGTCAGGGAGCCCTGCCGGAGACGGAAATAAAAGCCGCACTTAAAGAGCACCTTAAAATCATAGGTATAACGGGCGGTACCGGCGGAGGCAAAACAACGGTTCTTAAGGAGCTTAAAAAGCTGGGCGCGCTTATTATAGACTGCGATGAGCTTTATCACGAAATGCTCAGAAGCAATGCTGTGCTTCTTTCGGATATTGAAAGTGAATTCAGCGGAGTCGTAATTGACGGAAGACTTGACCGCAAAGCTTTGGGCAACAAGGTATTTGCCGATCCCGAAGCCTTGATAAAGCTTAATGAAATAACCCACCGCCATATAACGGCAGAGGTCGAAAAACTTCTTGATGACTGGGCAATGAACGGCGGAGAGATTGCCGCCATTGATGCAATTGCCCTTATCGAAAGCGGTATCGGCGAAAAATGCGATGCTGTCATAGGCGTGCTGTCAAAACGCGAAACACGCATAGAACGGATAATGCAAAGGGACAATATAAGCAGGGAATATGCCGAAAAGCGTGTTGATGCTCAAAAGAGCAATGCGTTTTTTGAAGAAAACTGCGATAGAATTATCCGCAACGACGGCACAAAGGATGAGTTTATTAATAATATTAAAAATACACTTAAGGAAGTAATCTAAATGGACGACATGAGAAAAGAACTTTTTTATGAGCAGAAAAACGGCTATGACCTTATCGACGGCGAAGAACGCATAGCTGTTGAGGAGTACTCTAAGGAGTACATGCAGTTTCTGAACAATGCCCGCACCGAGCGCGAAGCGGTCAAGCTTGCGATTGAGCAGGCGGAGGCGCTTGGCTTTGTGGAGTACGAGCGGGGCATGGAGCTTAAGCCGGGCAGCAAAATCTACCGCAACAACCGCGGCAAGGCACTGATGCTCGCAGTTTTGGGCGAGGAACCCCTTGATAAAGGCTGCGTTATCGCAGGTGCGCATGTTGATTCTCCCCGCCTTGACCTTAAGCAGAATCCTCTGTTTGAGAGCGATGAGCTTGCATTCTTCAAGACTCATTACTATGGCGGTATAAAGAAATACCAGTGGGTTACAATTCCTCTCGAGCTTCACGGCGTTGTTGCTCTTAAGAGCGGCGAAGTTGTCGATGTTGTAATCGGCCGCGAATTTGATGACCCTCAGTTTGTAATCACCGACCTTCTCCCGCATCTTGCGCAGGACCAGATGAAGAAGAAAATGTCCGAGGGTATTCCCGCAGAAAACCTCAATATAATCATCGGCAGCGTTCCTTATGCTGATGAGGGCAAGGACAGAGTGAAGCTTGCAATCATGAGCATTCTCAATGACCGCTACGGCATAGTCGAGGAGGACTTCCTCTCCGCAGAGCTCACTGCAGTTCCCGCTTTTGATGTCCGCGAGATAGGTCTTGACCGTTCCCTCATCGGCGGCTACGGCCACGATGACCGTGTCTGCGCATTTGCAGAGCTTAAGGCGCTGTTTGATGTGGAAGAGCCTAACAAGACCTGTGTCTGCATCCTTGCCGATAAGGAAGAAACAGGCTCCGACGGCGTAAGCGGTATGCAGAGCAGATCGTTTGAGTGCTTCATGGAGGATCTTTGCGCAGAACAGTGCGTTGATGTCCGCAGATGCTTTGAAAACAGCTTCTGCCTCTCAGCGGATGTATGCAACGCATTTGACCCCAACTATCCCGAGGTGTCAGAAAAGCGCAATGAATCCAAGCTGAACTACGGCATGGGCATATGCAAGTTTACCGGCGCACGAGGCAAGTCCGGCACCAGCGACGCATCTGCTGAGGTCGTTGCTTACCTGCGCAAGATTTTCGAGGAAAACGGTGTCGTTTGGCAGATGGCCGAGCTGGGTAAGGTTGACCAGGGCGGCGGCGGTACCATTGCAAAGTATATGGCAAACCGCAACATCGATACCATCGATGCAGGCGTTCCCGTAATGAGCATGCACGCACCCTTCGAGCTTGTTTCAAAGTTCGATTGCTACATGACCTATAAGGGCGTTCTCGCTGCATACAACGCATAATCACGAATTAAATCACCTCTGAACAGACAAAATAGTTCAGAGGTGATTTTTTTATGGATACTGAAAATATTGAGAGCTTCGGAAGCTCGGAAACGCATAATAAAAACGGACAGATACATTGTCTGAGCATAATAGGGCAGATAGAGGGGCATCAGGTGCTTCCCGAGGATACAAAGACGACGAAATATGAGCATATTATGCCATTGCTTGCAGCAGTCGAGGAGTCAGACGAAATTAAAGGCCTTCTGATTCTGCTCAATACCGTTGGCGGTGATGTTGAGGCGGGACTGGGAATTGCGGAGCTTATAGCAGGTATGAAAAAACCGACTGTGTCGCTGGTGCTCGGGGGAGGCCATTCCATCGGCGTACCATTGGCTGTTGCAGCGTCAAAAAGCTTTATCGCCCCTTCGGCGGCGATGACAATCCATCCTGTGCGCTTAAACGGCGTTGTGATAGGCGTGCCGCAGACTTACAACTATTTTGCACGCATACAGGAGCGCATAGTTTCCTTCGTCACGGGGCATTCCAATGTTTCCAGGGAAATGTATACAAAGCTGATGATGCAGACCGATGAGCTTGCAAATGACGTGGGAAGCGTTATATACGGAGAAGAAGCGGTCAACTGCGGCCTTATCGACAGTATAGGCACTTTGTCCGATGCCCTTGACTATCTCCACGATAAAATGAACACTATGCAATAAAAAGTGTTCTGCCGTAAAAACGGTACATAAAAGCCTTGCCTCGCAAAGAAATTTATGGTATTATAACTTGATAAATGGTATACATAATATCTTTTTGAACAGGGAGGATAGCGGATAATGACAATTGGAAACGCCATAATACTCGGACTTGTCCAGGGTATAGCAGAATTCCTGCCGATATCCAGCTCGGGCCACCTTGCCATACTCCAGAATCTTTTCGGAATGAGTGACCTTGAAAACGGTCATATGTTCTTTGATGTTTTGCTCCACTTCGGAACGCTTATAGCTATCTGCTTCGTTTACTGGAACGATATTGAGTCAATGTTCGTAGAAGTTGTGGATCTTATCAAGGGTCGCAAGCCCGTCGTGAAGCCGGGTAAGGCTCCCTATTCCGCTGCAAGAATGTTTCTGCTTATCTGCGCGGCAACTCTGCCGCTGGTCCTTATTCTGCCCGTTAACGATTATATAGACATGCTTTCCGGTAAAACCTTCTTTGTCGGTGTTGCATTGGTTTTGACGGGATTTATCCTTTATGTTGCTGACAGAATGGAAGTTGGCAGGAAAAACGAAAGTAATATGCGCTTTAAGGATGCGCTTATAATCGGCCTTTGCCAGTGCGTTGCGACTCTTCCCGGACTTTCCCGCTCGGGAACAACAATCACCGCAGGTCTTGCAACAGGTCAAAGCCGAAACTTTGCCGTCAAGTTCTCTCTTCTTATGAGTCTGCCCGCCGTTTTGGGCGCAACCTTCCTCGAGCTTATAAAGGCTATTAAGACCGGCATTGAAGCCGCACTCATTCCCGCATATCTGTTCGGCATGATAGCCTCAATGATATCCGGCGTAATCTCGATAATGCTTATAAGATACATAGTAAATAAAGGCAAGTTCGGCGGCTTTGCTTACTACTGCTGGGTTGTCGGCGCACTTGCAATAATTCTCTCATTAATATTCGGATAACGAAAGGATGCCCGTAAATGGCACAAAGCAAAAATACTAATAAAAAAACAAATACAGGCACAAAGGCAAAATCCACTTCAAAGACAAGCCCCAAGGCCGAGAATAAAAAACAGCCTGTCCGCAGAGAAATTACGGCGGTCATCTTCGCCTTTGCCGCTCTGCTGACTATTATCGGAATGTTTTCCAGTGACGGTCTTGTTATCGGCGGCCTTGCCAATTTACTGAAAGGCATTGTGGGTTACGGCTTCTGGGTATGCGCCCTTGTGTTTATCCTCGTTGCCTGCATTCAGGGCTTCCACCGCGGCCGTCCGGTTGCATGGCGCACATTTGCAGCCCTCTGCCTGCCCGTATTAATCGGCGCAATCTGCGACATCGTTTTCGGAGACCTGAATATCTCTGCAAAGACATTGGACACAGGCGTAAACGCACTCTATGTCGGAGGTCAGGAAATGAACTGCGGCGGCGTTATCGGCGGCCTGCTTGCGTTTGTATGCAAGCTGGCGTTTAACGAATACGGTGCAGTCATAATTCTGTTTTTCGCTCTGATTGTTCTCATGATGGCAGCCTTTAATGTGACCCTCAAGAAAATAGGCGAGTGGATCAAAGGGCGCGAGCGTGCAGCATATGAGCTCCAGCCTGAGCCCGAAGAGCCTCTTTTCCGCATGCCTCAGAAACGTGTAAAAGCGCCTAAGGAAGATAATAAACCGGAGGCTCTTAAGCCTGCAGAGGAAAAGAAAGCAAAGCGGCGCGTCAGCGCGATTGACATTCCCCTTGACGATGACGAGCTGTTTACTAAAAAGCCCGAGAATAAAGAGCCCGATATCGTCATTGACGATACACCTATTGAGAGCATATTCAGCAAAAAGAATAAGGTCAAGCCCTCGAAGAAGGCTCAGGTCAACCATACTGATGATGTTGAGCCTGTTTCCGTTGAGGAAGCGGCAAATATAGCGGGAATAGCGGTTGGCGAGATAAACAGCGAGGATACTCCCAAAACTCAGGAAAAGAAAATTTCCAAGGCTGATGTTGCCGCAGAAACTGCTGAAATCACAAGCCAGATTGAAGCACAGACAAACGACGGTGAATATAATTTCCCGCCTATTTATCTGCTTAAGAAGGGACATGCCACTGCTACCAACGTAGAAGAGGAACTCAGCCTCAACCGTGACAGACTCGAAAGCACAATCAAGAGCTTCGGTGTAAATGCAAGAGTTGTCAGCACGACCCACGGTCCCACAGTCACACGATATGACTTTGAGCTTGAACAGGGCGTGAAGCTGAGCCGCCTTACAAATCTTGCAGGCGATATAGCACTGGCGCTGGGTGTTGTAAGCGTAAGAATTGCGCCTATTCCCGATAAAATCTCTACCGTCGGCATTGAAGTTCCCAACAAGACTGTAAGCACCGTTTACCTGCGTGATATAATCGATTCGCCCAAGTTCAATAGTGCGAAATCCAAGCTGAGCTTTGCTGTCGGTAAGGATATCGGCGGCGACCCCGTTGTGGGCAATATCTCCAAGCTGCCCCATCTG
>JAZLGD010000056.1:0-2010 GCA_045616105.1 Oscillospiraceae bacterium
TTCTGAAGTTATTGTAGGTGGAGCGGACTCTGTATTCGTTGAAAGTGACTCTCTGAAAGGTGAGCTTGACGATTACGATTCTATTTCACATACTGATCCGGATAAGTACGAAAATCTGGATTTCCTCGATGTTGATATAACGGCGTGGAGATATGTACTCATTAATTCCGATAATCCCAGAAATGCTTATGCGCCCGGAGTTAAAAGAATTTCCGGCACGGATATCTATTTTGATGCCGATGCGCTTCCGCGTCTTGAAGCTATGCTTGATGCTATGCGCGAGGAAGGCTTTGAACCGTACATATCCAACGGATATATATCTTACTCAGATCAGAAGGTCCTTTTCAATGAAAAGGCGAGCAGCCTTTCAAATGATGGCGCATATTCTTATGAAGAGGCACTTGAGCTGACGAAGTCACTTGTACCCGAAGCGGGAACAAGCGACCATCAGACCGGACTGGCGGTTGATATCACAGATAAAGAGTATTCATTTATGGATTATTCCAAAATGGATAAAGCATTTTTCAAATGGCTTGACGAGCACTGTGCCGAATATGGCTTTATTAAACGCTTCCCGAGTGAGAAAAAGGCGATTACCGGTTGGGATGAACCCTGGCACTACAGATATGTCGGAAAAGATGCCGCAGAGTTTATTACTGCCAATAATATGACTTTCGAAGAATTTGTAGCGCATTATACTATGAAATCTTCGTAAATTGACAATATATTGTGCTTAAATGCGCAAAAAATGCTTGCATTGTCCATTTTTTAGTGATAATATATGCTATGTAAGTAAGTTTGCTTTAAGAGTGGGTCACAGCCCACTCTTTTTGTTGAGCATTTTGCCTTTCTTAAAATCGGACATTTGCTAAAATTCATTGAAAAAGGCGGTATAAAATGAGTAAAATCACCGAGAAGGTCGAAGCCCTTGCGAGACCGGTAGTTGAAGAATTCGGTTGTGAGCTTTGGGATGTTGAATATGTAAGAGAAGCGGGTACCTGGTATCTGCGTGTGTTTATTGATAAAGAAGGCGGAGTCGGAATAAGCGATTGCGAGAATATCAGCCGCGCGCTTGACCCCATCCTTGATGAGGCAGACCCGATTCCCGACAGCTATGTTTTTGAGGTTGGCTCTGCCGGCGCAGAGAGGGAACTCAAACGCCCCTCTGATTTTGAAAAGTACAACGGTCATGAAATAGAAGTCAAGCTATATCAGCCGTATGAGGGCAAGAAGTCCTTTGTCGGCACTCTTGATAAATATGATAACGGTGATGTCACCGTTTCGGGTGTTGAATTGAAAAAAGCCCAGATTGCACAGGTAAAACTTCACATTTCGATATAAATAAAAAGGGGTATAAAAATGAACGCAGAATTCTTTTCCGCAATTGAAGATTTAGAAAAAGAAAAGGGAATTCCCAGGGATTATATGTATGACAAAATCAAGCAGGCAATGCTGACTGCTTTCCGTCGTGATAATCCCGAATGTGCAGATAATGTTGATGTTCTCCTTGACGAGAGCAGAAAACGCATTGAGATGTTTGTCAACAAGACTGCGGTTGAGCAGGTTGAAGATTCCGCACTTGAAATTGATATTGAAGCTGCAAAGAAAATTTCCAAGAGAACAAAGCTTGGTGATATTGTAAAGGTTCCCGTTGAAACCAAAAAGTTCGGACGTATTGCAGCTCAGGCAGCAAAGCAGGTTATTATTCAGGGCATCCGTGAGGCTGAACGTGGCATTATCTACGAAGAGTTCACCTCCAAGGAGCACGAAATCCTTACCGGCGTAGTATCCAAGATTGAGCCGAGAACGGGCAGCGTATCCATTCGCATTAACTCCAACAGCGAATACACCGAAGCTATGCTTGCTCCCAAGGAGAGAATTAAGACGGAGGTTCTTACCGAGGGTGACCGCATTAAGGTATACGTAGTTGAGGTCAGAAACTTTGCAAAGGGTCCGCAGGTTCTTATCAGCCGCACCCATCCCGGCCTTGTAAAGCGTTTGTTTGAGCTT
>JAZLGD010000057.1:0-13062 GCA_045616105.1 Oscillospiraceae bacterium
TAAATCTTGCAAGAATATAGAATAACTGGTATAATATCATGTCAAATTATAATTGGGATAGGTATTGACACTATGTACATTTCAGATAAATGGAAAGACTTTGAACTGCTTGATTGCTCCAAGGGCGAAAAACTGGCACGCTGGGGCAGCTACTATCTCGTTCGACCCGATCCTCAGGCGATCTGGGATACCCCCAGAGAGGACGAACGCTGGAACTGCCGCGATGCAAGATATCGCCGCAGCAATACGGGCGGCGGAAGCTGGGATAAGGGCGGACTTCCCGCAAGCTGGAAGATTCATTACGGCGAGCTGACCTTTAATGTGAAGCCCATGAATTTCAAGCATACGGGACTATTCCCCGAGCAGGCATGCAACTGGGACTTTGCCATGGATAAAATCCGTAACGCAGGCAGACCCATCAATGTGCTCAACCTCTTTGCATATACCGGTGCGGCAACAGTTGCCTGCGCAAAGGCGGGCGCTTCCGTCTGCCATGTTGACGCGGCAAAGGGTATGGTTTCATGGGCAAAGGAAAACGCCGCAAGCTCAGGCTTGAGCGATGCACCCATCCGCTGGATAGTTGATGACTGCGCAAAATTCGTTGAGCGCGAAATTCGACGCGGTAGACGCTACGATGCGATTATAATGGACCCGCCGTCATACGGACGCGGCCCCGGCGGTGAGGTATGGAAGCTGGAGCAGAATCTCTGGCCTTTCGTTTCCCTGTGCGCAGGCGTTCTGTCCGATGACCCGCTGTTTGTCATCATAAACTCTTATACAACAGGACTTTCCGCATCCGTGCTCTCATACGTGACGGAAAGCATATTTACAAAAAAATTCGGCGGACACTCAAACAGTCAGGAGCTTGGCCTGCCCGTAACGGACAGCGGCCTTGTTCTTCCGTGCGGAGCAACCTGCCGTTGGGAAAGATAAAATATGAGTTCAATAATAGAGATAGAAAACCTTCATTACACATATCCGGGCGATGAGCTTGAAAGCCTCTGCGGCATTTCAATGAAAATTGAAAAGGGAAGCTTCGTGGCCGTCCTCGGTCATAACGGCTCGGGTAAGAGCACCCTTGCAAAGCATCTGAATGCAATACTGATCCCCAGCGAGGGCAGGGTGCTTGTAAACGGCATGGATACCGCGGATGAGGATAAGCTGATTGATATCCGCCGCACCGTGGGCATGGTGTTCCAGAATCCCGATAACCAGATTGTTGCAAACGTTGTTGAGGACGATGTGGCATTCGCACCTGAAAACCTCGGTGTGCCCTCGGAGGAGATAAGACAGCGCGTTGACACGGCGCTCAAGCAGGTGGATATGTATGACTTCCGCCTCCATGCGCCCCATCTTCTGTCCGGCGGACAGAAGCAGCGTGTTGCAATTGCGGGCGTTATCGCCATGGAGCCTGAGGTAATAGTGCTTGACGAGCCTACGGCAATGCTCGACCCCAAGGGCAGGCGTGAGGTTATAGATACCGTAACAAAGCTCTGCCGCGAAAAGGGAATAACCGTTGTACTCATCACTCATCATATGTCCGAGTGCATTGACGCAGACAGACTTGTCGTCATGTCAAACGGCTCTGTTGTTGCCGACGGAACACCTCAGCAGGTTTTTGCTCAGGTTGAGCTTATGCAGTCCGAGGGACTTGCAGTTCCCGCAACTACAGAGATTATGTACGAGCTGAATAAGTCGGGTTTCAGCCTGCCGCTGGATGCGCTTTCGGTTGAAGCCTGCGCGAAAGAAATAGCAAATTCAATTAAGGGATAAAGTATATATGTCAGTTATAAAAGCGGAAAACCTGCGTCATGTATACAGCGCAGGTACGCCCTTTGAAAAAGTAGCAATAGATGATATAAATGTTGAAATAGAAGAGGGAATGCTTGTCGGAATTATCGGCCACACAGGCTCGGGCAAGAGCACCTTTATCCAGCATCTGAACGGACTTTTAAAGCCGAGCTCAGGCAAGGTGCTTTGCGATGGCGAGGATATAAACTCGAGCAAAGCCGCATCCCGCGATGTAAGATGGAAGGTGGGGCTTGTTTTCCAGTATCCCGAGCACCAGCTCTTTGAGGAAACGGTTTACAGCGATATCGCCTTCGGACCTAAGAATATGGGACTGAGCGAAAGCGAGATTGATGAGCGCGTGCGCGAAGCCGCAGGTCTTGTGGGCGTTTCCGAGGAGCAGTTCGATAAATCTCCGTTGGAGCTTTCGGGCGGCCAGAAGCGCCGCGTCGCAATTGCGGGCGTTATCGCAATGCGGCCTGAGGTGCTTATCCTTGACGAGCCTACGGCAGGTCTTGACCCGAGAGGCTGCGAGCAGATACTCGGAAACATCTGCGATTATCGCAAGGCCACGGGCTCAACCGTAATCCTTGTCAGCCACAGCATGGACGATGTTGCCCGCATTGCCGACAGACTCATTGTTTTCAGTAAGGGTCACATCTGCTTTGACGGAACACCCGAGGAAGTTTTCTCCCATACCGACGAGCTTCTGAAAATCGGACTTTCCGTTCCCGCACCCACAATGCTCGCCGCTGAGCTTAAGAAAAACGGCATTGATATAGGCAGAGCAATCTATACGAACGAGCAGCTTATAAGCGCCCTTAAAGCTATGGGAAAGGGGGCGGTGTAATTGCTTAAAGATATAACCTTAGGCCAGTATTTCCCCGGTGATACCATAGCCCACCGCCTTGACCCGAGAACAAAGCTGCTGCTTGTTATCATCTATATCGCAGCACTGTTTGTAGCCGTCAACTGGTACAGCTATGCACTTGTTATTGCAGTTACCGCAGCTTGCATGTGGATTGCAAGAATTAAACCCAAAACTGCATTTAAAGGCCTTAAGCCTCTTATATTTATCATAATCCTGACCGCAGCGCTGAACCTGTTCTACACAACGGGAACACCCATCCTGCCCGGCTGGATAATCACATGGGAGGGCATCAAAAGGGCTGTTATGATGTCAGTAAGAATAATTCTCCTAATTGTCGGAACATTCATGCTGACCTATACGACCAGTCCCATGGAGCTTACCGACGGACTTGAGCTTATGTTCAATCCCCTTAAGAAAATCAAAGTGCCCGTCCACGAGATGGCAATGATGATGAGCATGGCGCTCAGATTTATTCCTACCCTTATTGAGGAAACGGATAAGATAATGGCTGCCCAGAAGGCACGCGGCGCAGATTTCGAAACCGGAAGCCTCGTAAAGCGCGCCAAGGCGCTTTTGCCCATTCTCGTTCCTCTGTTCGTTTCCGCATTCCGCAGAGCAGATGAGCTTGCAGTTGCGATGGAGAGCCGCTGTTACCACGGCGGAGAGGGCAGAACGAGAATGAAGCAGCTTAAGATGAAAGCCGCAGACTGGATTACTCTGCTTCTCGGTCTCGTTTTCCTTGCGGCGGTCATAGTGATGAAAAGATACGGACTTTAAGTAAATGAGAAATATCGCTCTTAAAATCAGATATGACGGCAGCCGCTACCATGGCTGGCAGGTACAGAAAACCGATGTTTCCGTGTGCCAGACCGTTCAGGAGGCGCTCAGCAAAATATGTGAGCACCCCGTAAAGCTGACGGGCTGCGGAAGAACGGATGCGGGAGTGCATGCACTTAACTACTGCGCCAATTTCCGCACCGACTGCCGCATACCCATTGACCGTTTTGCCCTTGCCGCAAACTCCCGTCTGCCTGATGATATTGCGGTTATTGACGCAGTTGAGGTCGATGATGATTTTAACGCCATAAGCTCGTGCATAAAAAAAGAATATATATATAAAATCCATAACTCAAACATCCGCGACCCGTTTCTGGAAAAGCGCGCTTGTTTCTATCCTCAGGATTTGGATATTGAGCTGATGAAGAAAGCTGCAAAAGCCTTTGAGGGCACGCATGACTTTGCCGCGGTAAGAAGCCTCGGCACCGAAACCAAAACAACCGTGCGTACCGTCTATTGGTGCAGAGCGGAAAAAGAGGGCGACCTCATAACCGTTTCAATCTGCGCCGACGGCTTTTTGTACAATATGTGCCGAGCCATGGTCGGTACCATGGTGTATGCCGCCTATGGAAAGCTCAAGCCCGAGGATATTCCCGCATTGCTCGAAAAAGGCGACAGACGGCTGACAGGCCCGACGATGCCTCCGCAGGGATTGTACCTCAATCGTGTCTGGTACGATGGCCCCGCGGGCGAGATGATGCTTTATGAGGAAAAACCGAATTCTTGAAATCTTAGCTGCCGCGGCGATAATCATCGCACTTGCGGCAATCATGAAAGCCGATAAGGGCTTTTATGCCGAAATCACTCCGCAGCCGGGATACCGCGGAAGTGTTACCGTCTATGATGCAGGCGGTGACGGCGTGTATAAATGGTACTCCGCTTCGGGATACATACTCAGCGCCGATGTCTCGGATAACGGAAAATGCCTTGCTGTTGCCTGCGAGGAAGCGGGGCGGGGCAAGGTGCATATATTCCGCACCGACAGCACCGAGGAAGAGGGACTTTTCGACTCTGACGAAATCGTTGTTGAGGTCGGATATCTTGAAAATAAGCTTTGTGCTTTGACTGAACACGGCGTTTATATGCTGAGCAGCGGCGGCCGCACAAAAAGGCATGTCAGCTTTGACGGAGTTCTTGGCGAATACAAGTTTTCCGACGGTAAGCTCAGCCTTGAAGTGCAAAGCCATATAAGCGGCGGAGAAAGTAAGACTCTCAGCTTTGGCTGATTAATTGGGATACAGTCACCGTCAGCGGTGAAAAATATAAAGATAATAGGATACAAGGATATGGGTATTTTATTTGACATCTTAATTTTGCTGGTAATAATTTTCTGCAGCCGTAAGGGTGCAAGGCGCGGAGTATCCGCAACGATTGTGTCGATAATAGTATTTGTTATCGCAATGACCGGAGCGGGATATCTCTCCAAAGAGTATTCCGGTGCCATGGTTACTCCCATGACCCCGTTCCTCAGCGGAATTATGGAGTCCGAGGCTGCGCCTCAGGTGCAGAAGGATATGGGACTTCGGGAGAACGCAGTGTCCGTAAACGATAAGGTCAACGAAGACCCCACGTTTATTTTCGATTACAGCGCCGCATGTATGGAACAGCTTGGTATATCGTCAATAACCGCGGATAAGTTCAGCAGTGAGGCTGCGCAGCTGTATGTTAACGGCAGCAATGCAAACGATGCGGTAAACACGTGCTTCTGTGAAACAGTGGCATATTTCATCGGAGTTATTATAGCGTTTACGCTTATCATAATATTCCTGTCGGTTATGGTTGAGCTTGCACACCTGAGGCCCAAGCTCAAAATCAGCGAGGAAAATGACGAATTTTTCGGCGCCATCGCAGGCTTTTTCAAGGGACTTGTTCTCTGTATCGGTCTGTGCTGGGTCCTCAGCTTCCTCGGCATTGTAATAGGCCGCCATACCATATCAGACAGTACAATCGGCAGATTCCTGCTTGCTCTCAATTATCTTAGCAGCATAGCAGTGGCATAATATCCTTTGCGTTAGAAAGGAAGTATAAACATGCAACCTAAAATGTGTTCGCGCTGCGGAAAAAACGTGGCGATAGTATTTATAACAAAGCTGGAAAACGGTGAAAGCATAAGCGAAGGCCTTTGCCTTAAATGCGCACGCCAGCTCCATGTAAAGCCCGTTGACGACTTCATGGATAAAATGGGCATATCCGACGAGGACCTTGACAGCATCTCCGGAGATATGATGACTGCGCTCAACGGTGTGGAAAGCCTTATGGACATTGATGGACTGAGCAATGACGAAGATGATGACGACGGCAAGACCGCAACATTTCCGTTTTTAAACCGCCTGTTCGGCGGTCCTAACAGCCCTGCGAATAATGCGGATTCCGATAATAACGCAGCTCCGAAGCGGGAGAACAAGGAATCGGGCAGACCCGCAAAGAAAAAGTTCCTTGATAACTACTGCATCAATCTGACCGCTCGCGCCAAAGAGGGCAAGCTTGACAATATGATAGGCCGTAAGGAAGAGCTGGAGCGCGTTATCCAGATCCTTAACCGCCGCCAGAAGAATAATCCCTGCCTCATCGGTGAGCCGGGCGTCGGCAAAACTGCAGTTGCAGAGGGTCTTGCCCAGCGCATAGCATTCGGCGATGTTCCCTATAAGCTCCGCAACAAGGAGGTTTTCCTTCTTGACCTGACTTCACTTGTGGCGGGAACTCAGTTCCGCGGCCAGTTTGAAAGTCGCATGAAGGGCCTCATCGAAGAAATACGCAAGCACGGCAATATCATTCTCGTAATCGACGAGGTGCATAATATCGTCGGCGCAGGCGATGCCGAGGGCAGTATGAACGCGGCAAATATTTTAAAGCCCGCACTTTCCCGCGGCGAAATTCAGGTAATCGGTGCAACAACCTTTACCGAGTACCGCAAGCATATCGAAAAGGACTCGGCCCTCGAACGCCGCTTCCAGCCCGTTACCATTAATGAGCCGTCCATTGAGGACAGCATCGAGATAATTCGCGGCATTGCCCATTACTATGAGGAGTATCACGGCGTTACGATCAGCGACGAGATGTGCCGCGAGGCAGTGCTCATGAGCGAGAGATATATAACCGACCGCTTCCTGCCCGATAAGGCCATTGACCTTATAGACGAGGCATGCTCCGACGTTAACCTCAAGGATAAGAATATCGTCCGCAGATACGAAGCAGAGCGCGACCTTGAAAACCTGCGCTTTGAGCGCGAGGCACTTATGTCTGCCGATGCGCCCAAGGGTGAGGAACTGACTGATGCGCTGCTTGACGAGCGCTATGCCCGAATTGCAGAGCTTCGCAGCAAGGAAATGCAGCGTGAGCAGGAGATAGCAACTCTGGATCTTGAAGGCAAGCCCGAGCTGACGGCAGATAACCTTGCCCGTGTAATCGAACTCTGGACAAAGATTCCTGCGTCCAGTATCCGTGAGGATGAGTTCGAGCGCCTTGCACGTCTGAGCGACAGACTAAAGGAACACATTGTAGGTCAGGACGAAGCGGTAAATGCTGTCTGCGCGGCAATCAAGCGCAGCAGAGTCGGTCTTAAGTCCAAACGCAAGCCTACGAGCTTCATCTTTGTCGGCGGAACAGGTGTAGGTAAAACCGAACTTGTAAAGCGCCTTGCAGCTGACCTTTTTGACAGTCCCGAGTCACTTATACGACTGGATATGTCCGAGTTCATGGAGAAATTCTCCGTGTCACGCATTATCGGCTCGCCTCCGGGCTATGTGGGCTATGACGAGGCAGGTCAGCTTACCGAAAAGATCCGCCGCAAGCCTTATTCAGTCGTGCTGTTTGATGAGATAGAAAAGGCCCATCCCGATGTTCTCAACATTCTGCTCCAGATTCTTGACGACGGCAGAATTACCGACGCGCAGGGCAGAACGGTAAACTTTGAAAATACGGTAATCGTAATGACCACCAACGCAGGCAGCAACAGCAAAAGCGGTGCTCTCGGCTTTGGCGGAACGGTCAGCGATATGGGCAGGGAGCGCGCACTCAAGGCGCTTAACGAATTCCTGCGCCCCGAGTTTATTAACCGCGTAGACGAGATAGTCTATTTCAATCAGCTCACAGAGGAAAACTTCCGCGGCATAGCGGAGCTTATGCTCACCGAAACTAAGGAAGCAATGGCGGAACGCGGAATGAGCCTCACATGGAACGATACGCTTATTGATTACCTCGTGAAGAAGAGCTATTCCGCAACCTACGGTGCCCGTAACCTGCGCCGCACCATACAGAAAGATGTTGAGGATGCAATCGCATCTAAGATCATCGAAAAACGCTCAGGCGACTATAAGCGCATCCGCCTTTCCTCCGACGGTGAAAAGGTGAAGGTTGAGCTTAGAAAAAGTTGAGAGGCAAGAATATGAAAAACAGAATTGAAATTATTCAGGGCGATATCACAAAGCAGGCGGTTGATGCAATCGTCAACGCCGCAAACTGCTCGCTCCTTGGCGGCGGCGGAGTGGATGGCGCAATCCACCGTGCCGCAGGTCCCGAGCTTCTGGCGGAATGCCGTACCCTTAACGGCTGCAAAACAGGCGAGGCAAAGATAACAAAGGGATATAAGCTCCCTGCAAAGCATGTTATCCACACTCCCGGCCCTGTATGGCACGGCGGCAATAAGAACGAGCCCGAGCTTCTGAAGTCTTGCTATCGCTCTTGCCTTGAGCTTGCCTCCGAAAACGGATGCAAGACAGTTGACTTCCCGTCAATATCCACGGGCGTTTATCATTTCCCGCTTGAAAAGGCGTCAGAGATTGCAATAAAAACAATTGCCGAATATCTTTTTGAGCACCCCGAAATAGAGCGGGTCAGAATGGTGTGCTTCGATGAACGCACCAGAGGCTACTACGAAGGAGCATTGGATAAGCTGAAATGAGAAAACTCTTCAGATTGCAGTATAATTCACCGGTAGTGCTGACATTTGCCCTTGTCTCGCTTCTTGCACTCTGGCTCGGCAAGCTGACAAACGGTTGGACAACCCAGTACCTTTTCAGCGTCTGGCATTCATCACTTGCCGATATACTTACATACCCCCGAATGTTCTTGCATGTTCTCGGCCATACCGATTACAGCCACTACATCGCCAATATGATGATGGTGCTGGTTGTAGGCCCCGGACTTGAGGAAAAGTACGGCAGCCGCAACCTTTTAAGCGCAATACTCATAACCGCTCTCGTTTCGGGCGTGGTCCACTGGGCATTCTTCCCGGGAAGCGCATTGCTCGGCGCATCGGGCATAGTATTTATGATGATTGTAATGGCATCCCTTGCAGGTATGCGCGACGGATGTATTCCCATTACACTCATCCTCGTTCTGGTACTGTATCTCGGCGGAGAGATAGTTGACGGAATAATGCTGAGCGATAATGTCTCCCAGCTCACCCATATAATCGGAGGCGTCTGCGGCGCATTTTTGGGGCTTAGAAAACGATGAAAAAGAAAGCACTTATATCAACATGTTTACTCGGCGTAAACTGTAAATACAGCGGAGGAAATAACAAACTCCCTCCCGAAAAACTGAAAAAGCTCATGGATGAATACGAGCTCATTCCCGTATGCCCCGAATCCTACGGCGGACTTCCCGCACCGCGTATGCCGTCGGAGAGAGTAGGGGAGCGGGTGCTCTCCAAGGACGGAAAGGATGTAACTGCGGAATATGAAAAGGGCGCAGAGGCTGCCTTGTTCCTTGCAAAGACCTTCGGCGCTGAGATTGCGATTCTGAAGGAAAACAGCCCGTCCTGCGGCAGTGGAAAAATCTATGACGGAAGCTTCAGCAAAACTCTTATCGACGGATACGGAGTAACCGCAGAAAAGCTGATGCAAAACGGAATTGTCATAATAGGCGAAAGCAAAGTATAAAAATAACCGGCTATCATTTGATAGCCGGTTATTTAGTCTGTCAAAAAACTATAAATAAACGCATAGACAACAACAACGGATGGGGGAGCTCGAGGGGGCGGCAGCCCGCCTCGAATTGGACAAATAGCCATCAAAATGCCTGATAAAGCAGGCGTTTTGACGAGCGGAGCGAGGTTTTTCGTGAAATGTAACTTCACAAAAAACGTGGCGTTTGTGAAGCGTGCAAAAAAGTCCGGAAGGACCTTTTTGACACGCAGAATAACCGGCTATCATTTGATAGCCGGTTATTTTATTTCGGTTTATTTCTGAAGCTTTGTCCAGTTAGTGGGAGAAATGAAGTTTAACCAGTTCTCCTGAATGACAAGCTCGCCATCCTGCTCATCTGCGGAAATCATATAGACGTGACCGTTGGTCGCTTCCATAATATCAGCGTAAAGCTCGCAGTTTTCGTCAACATCTGAGAAGCTTCGGAGAGGTGCAATGCTGCTGAGGTGTTTAATGCTGTCAGCGGTGGGCATACGTCCCAGCAGACGGTTGAACGCAGAGCAGACATCGCCGCGATTAAGCTCTGCCTTGGGATTGAAGTTTCCGTTTTTGTCAGCGCTCAGAATTCCCAGCGTGCCGAGAAGATTAATGTAATCTTTAGCGGGGCTGTCGGCAATGTCGCGGAAAACATCCTTGCCGTTGTAAGAAGCATCGAACAAACGACCGAGCATTGCGGCAAACTGCTCGCGCGTTATTACTTCCTTATAGCCGAAGCTGCCGTCGGCAAAGCCGTCAAGCACACCGGCGTTTCGGAGAGTTGAAATTGCGGTGTTATATGCCATTCCGCTCTGAACATCGTTGAAGCTGTTTTCGGTGGAATAGTATTCGTCGCGTGATTCTCTGGTCATCAGTCGGTAGATCAGATTTGCGACCTCGCCGCGGGTGAGAGTCTGCTCAGGACCGAATGTGCCGTCGCTGTATCCGACCATGTAGGCGTTGTGTCTGCTGTTTTCAAACTCAACCGCAAGAACGGGGAACAGACGCAGGCAGCTTGTATCACTCATTTTGTTCATGTCCCAGAGAACACCGTCTGTTCCATGCCATTCAAGACCCTCAACAGGCCCATCACAGCTTGCGGAAACATAGTATGCACCCCTGAGATTTTTAGGGATGAGGACGATGCCGTCGCTGTTTGCCGTGTAAGTTTTGATAACATTATCGGCAAGCTTGTTTGTCAGCACCACTTCGGCGTTTTTTGCCGGAAGTCCCGTGCTGAGAACGCAGTATATGCTGAACGAGCCGGATTCGGCTTTTTCAGCAGATGCCGCCAAAGGAACAAGACTGATTACCATGATTACAGCCAGGATGAAGCTAAGCATCTTGGTGGACTTTTTCATGGAGAATGTAACTCCTTTCGATATTATGTAAATCGTTAGGTAGACTAACAATATAACAATATATTTGTTATGTCAACGAATGTAACAAATAATGACAAGGAATTCACATCATTTTTTGAATATTTCGACGTAATTTAGAGATAATTCGCTTTTCAAGGCGACTTATATAGCTCTGAGATATTCCCATTAAGTCAGCAACTTCTTTCTGCGTTTTCTCGGTTGTACCGTTAAGACCGAAGCGGTGGATGATTATGCACTGCTCTCTTTCGCCAAGACTTTCGATAGCGCTCATAAGCATTTGCTTATCAGCATCGTCCTCCAGCGGACGGTAAACCTCGTCGGAATCTGTTCCGAGAACGTCGGACAGAAGAAGCTCGTTTCCGTCCCAGTCGGTGTTCAGCGGCTCATCAAAGCTTACCTCGCTGCGCTGGTTGTTGATTTTCCTGAGATACATCAGAATCTCATTTTCTATACAGCGGGAGGCGTAGGTTGCAAGCTTAATATTTTTGTCGGACTTAAAAGTGTTAATTGCCTTTATAAGTCCGATTGTTCCTATTGAAATAAGATCCTCAAGATTGACTCCCGTGTTTTCAAATCGGCGGGAGATATATACAACAAGGCGGAGGTTGTGCTCAATCAACAGCTTTTTCGCGTCCTCGCTGCCGTTTTCCATCTCCATTATGGCCTTGTTCTCTTCGTCGCGCTCAAGAGGCGGGGGCAGGGTGTCGCTGCCGCCTATGTAATAAAGTCCCGAAATCCCGCTTTTAAGCTCGTTCAGAAGTTGGGTTATCATATCTTTTATTGAGTTCATTTGCCATGCTCCTTTTCAGAATATTGCGTTAAAGTTATCGCCGCTGACATGCTTCGATATTGCAACGAGAACATCGTCCCGTGTCCGTCCGTCAATTCTTATTTCGTCAGGCCTGAATGCAGGCAGAATTCCGTCCTGAGTCCCGACGGCACGGAAAGGGATGAGCCTGAATTTATAATCGGGAAACTCGTGCAGAGTCTCGACGGAGAGCCGTTCACAGTCAGGGATTAGTTTACATAATACACAAGCCGAAGCAATAATAACGCTGTCGCCCGTTACGGGGTCTATGAGCGTGTTGCCTGTATCGCAAAGCGCCCGAAGCTCTGCGGATCGTCCCGCATGGTGTATTTCTACATCAACAATTTGCTTTGCCGAATTTTTTGCCGTGCACCTGAAAACAATGCTCAGCAGGGCATAGATAATGCCGAAGGAAAGAATCAGTGTCGGCATGGATAGGGGAATGTAAACGGCGGCGGATACGCTAAGGCCGCTTTTAAGCGATATGGCCCAGACTGCACCGCCGAAAAGCGCTGAAACAGCAAAGAAAATTATTGTACAGCGCAGGAGCTTTTCTTCTTTCCCGAAAGCAATCAGCGCCATAATAACGCCGAATATCAGCTTGATTGGAGCAAGGGAGAGAAAATCCGCGTTCGGCAAAACAGAGCAGGCAGCAAATAGCGCCCCTAAAAGCGCCGCAAGGCCGTAGCGGAGTCTTCGGAGCCTGACTCCGCATACTTTTGCCGAGCCCAGAAGAATGAAATAATCAATTATCAGGTTAAGCACAAAAAGCCTGTCTATGTAAATGGTCTCCATATGGAGCATTATAGCTTTTAATTTGTGCACAATTTGTCATTTCGGAATTGTCAAAAACCCGCGCGTGTGGTAAAATACTTTAGATTAATATATAAGACAAAGGTAGGAACTGAATATGTGGTTTTGGCTTGCGATAATAGCATTGCTGTGCTGGTCCGGATCGGACCTGTTTTCAAAGATAGGCTGTCAGGACGCTAAGGATAAATACAGCCATTTGAAAATGGTAATGGCGGTAGGCTTTGTTATGGGTCTGCATGCGGCATACGAAGTGTTTGTAGGCGGTACGGAGATTAATATGCACGTCATATTAACCTATCTGCCCGTTTCCATGCTGTACATACTCTCCATGGCAATAGGATATCTTGGACTCAGATACATTGAGCTTTCCATATCATCCCCCATATGCAATTCGTCCGGCGCAATAGTTGCCATACTAATATTCGCAACTCAGGGCATTAACGCACTGCCGCCTGCGGCACTGTTTGCTGTTGCTCTTGTGTGTCTCGGCGTTATATTCCTGGGTATCACCGAAGCAAACGAGGATGATGAGCTTCGTAAGGCAAGACAGGATAAATCAAACCACCATTATGCAAAGAGCTGGATAGCAATAATTATTCCGATAATCTATTGCCTGCTCGATGCACTGGGCACATTTGCCGATACAAAAGTGCTTGAGGT
>JAZLGD010000058.1:0-4518 GCA_045616105.1 Oscillospiraceae bacterium
AATATAAAACTGAAAGGAGAAAACACATGGCAAAACTCAGACCCAAAATAGTCAGGCTTGCAAAGGTCATCGGCGGAGCTTCCGGTATCATCGTAAAAATCGATGAGAACACCCCGGAATATTACTGTATGGCAGATATCGTGAGCGATGACGAAGCCGACATCGCCATCGCCGCAGGACTGCGCAAGGAGCGCACTGCACCCTGGCTGGCAAAGAAGGTCGGCAAGACGGTAGAGGAGATTAAGCCCTTGCTGGATAATCTCGTTTACTACGGCATCTTCCGCTGCACCTACAGCGCGGAAGCCGGTCAGGATGTTTACTTCATGCAGATCTTTGCCCCCGGCATTCTGGAAATGATGGTAAACAATCAGGAGCTTCTGGAGAGTCACCCCGAGGTCGGCAGAGCATTCGAGGAGTACACCCGTCTGCGTATGCAGACTATGGGACCGCTGCTCCCTGACGGCTACGGACTTATGCGTGTTATCCCCTGCGAAAGCGCAATCAAGGATAACCCGGACGCAGATGAGTTCGAAAAGCTCAGCTACTACCTGAATAAGTATGACACCTTCTCTGTTTCGCCCTGCTCATGCCGCGCATCCCGCACCAGCATTGACGACGGCTGCGGACACCTTGCAGAGGATATGTGCATTCAGATGGGCAAGGGCGCAGAGCACTACATACGCTCAGGTCGTGCAAGACAGATCAGCCGCGAGGAGGCTATGGAGATCATACTCCGCGCCGAAGAAAACGGCCTTATGCACGATATTCCGAACATCGAGGAAGCCGGCGACAGCGCCGCTATCTGCAACTGCTGTGTATGCGCATGCTTCGGCCTGCGTGCAGGCATGATGTTCGGTGCAAGAGACGCAATACGCTCAAACTACGTCGCTGTTGTTGATGAGGCAAAGTGTGTGGCATGCGCCCAGTGCGTTGAGGTCTGCCCCGGCAACGCTCTGAAGCTGGGTCAGAAGCTATGCTCCACCAATGACACCACGCCTCCCGATTACGTCAAGATTACCGATACCGTTTTCGTAAAGAAGGCATTCAATCCCGATTACCGCGAAAACAGAGAGGATACGCTGCCCTCGGGCACAGCACCCTGCAAGGTAGCTTGCCCCGCTCATGTTCCCGTTCAGGGCTACCTGAAGCTGGCGGCACAGGGCAGATACACCGACGCTCTCGAGCTCATAAAGAAGGAAAATCCCTTCCCCGCAGTCTGCGGACGCATCTGCAACAAGAAGTGCGAGGAAGCATGCACCCGCGGCAGAGTTGACGAGGCAGCTGCTCTCGACGAGGTAAAGCGCTTTATCGCAGACCACGATATCAATTCCGAAACACGCTTCGTTCCCAAGATGGTAAACCAGATTGGCAGACCCTATACCGAAAAGATCGCAATCATCGGCGCGGGTCCTGCGGGTATGAGCTGCGCATACTATCTTGCGAACAAGGGCTATCCCGTAACCGTATTCGACCGCAATCCCGTTCCCGGCGGCATGCTGACTCTCGGTATTCCCTCCTTCCGTCTTGAAAAGGAAGCGCTGAACGCAGAAATCGACATTCTCAGGGAAATGGGCGTCGAGTTCAAGTGCGGCGTTGAGGTCGGCAAGGACATTACCATTCAGCAGCTCCGCGATGAGGGCTACAAGGGCTTCTATCTCGCAATCGGCGCACAGAAGTCTGCTCCTCTCGGAGTTCCCGGTGAGGAACTCAAGGGTGTGTTCGGCGGTGTTGATTTCCTGCGCGAGGTCAACCTTGGCAAGAAGCCCAAAATCGGCAAGACAGTCGCAGTTGTCGGCGGCGGTAACGTTGCAATGGACGTTGCCCGTGCAGCAGTGCGTCTCGGCGCTGATGTAACTGTGGTTTACCGCAGAAAAGAAGAGAATATGCCCGCAGACCCCGATGAAGTCAAGGAAGCAAAGGCAGAGGGCGTAAAGTTCATATTCGAGCATAAGCCTGTTGAAATTCTGGGCAAGGACGGCAAGGTCACAGCCATCAAGTGCGATGCAGGCGAGGTTAAAGCCAGTGCCGTTATCTGCGCAATCGGCCAGAAGGTGGACTGGGGCAAGCTGGATATAGGCGAACTCAAGACCACCGAGAAGGGAACAGCTGTTGCCGACGGACTTACATACCAGACCGCTCAGCCCGATATCTTTGTAGGCGGCGACTGCTATACAGGCCCCAAGTTTGCCATTGACGCAATCGCGGCAGGCAAGGAAGCGGCAATCTCTCTCCATAGATTCGTACATCCCGGTCAGACCCTTACCATGGGCCGTGACCGCAGAGTGTATAACGAGCTGGATAAGAGTGCGGCGCTCATCAGCGTTGATTTCGATAACTCTCATCGTCAGGTTCCCGGATACAATGAAGCAAAGGCAAAGAGCTTTGCGGATTCCCGAGTAACCTTCACCGAGGAGCAGGTACGCAAGGAAGCCGCACGCTGTCTCGGCTGCGGTGCAACCAAGGTTGACGAATATCTCTGCATTGGCTGCGGTCTGTGTACCACCAAGTGTAAGTTTGACGCAATCAAGCTCAAGAAGGTTCGCAACTGGCATGCAGGCACTTTCGAAACCCTGCCTATAAAGCTGGCGGAGGGCCTTGTAAAGCGCACGACCAAAATTGCCGTTAACAAGCTGAAAAAGTAACTCTTCAATAAGAACAGCAGGGCTGAAAACCCAGTTTTCGCCCTGCTACGAAGAAAAAACGGCTCTGGAGGATAATATGCACGAACTTGCCCTATGTGATGCCATGCTCAAAATGGTGAGGCAGGTGGTGGAGGACGAAGCACTTGAGGGTATAAACAGCATAACGGTCGAGGTAGGCTCGTTGAGCGGTGTTGTTCCGAAATTCATCGAGGACTGCTGGGAGGCGGTCATTGACGGCACCGAGTTTGAAAACACCGCAATTAAGGTTGAAACTCTGAACGGAGTTGCCAAATGCCTTGACTGCGGGGCTGAATTTGAAGCAGACCTTGATAAACTCTGTTGCCCCGATTGCGGCAGTCAGATGCTCACCCCACTCACAGGAAGAGAAATGACAATAAAAGAAATAGAAGCATATTGAAGAAACGACCGTCAGATGACGGTCGTTTCACGATATTTGAAGAAAAAAGCACTGTCGAATAAATTTTTGTAGACTTTAACGCCGTAATGTAATATATTTTTATCATAGGAAAGAAAACAATTAACAGCAAAGGAGAAATACCATGTTTAAAAACCGCGATAAGGACAGAGCAAGTGCACCCGATTTCGGAACAAGAAAGCACTACATTTTTGAAGTCCCGTTTGACCAACTCACCGATGATTCGGTTGTTTGCACATGCGCAAACATTACTTACAGAGACTTTAAGCAGGAGCTTGAGTTCGGATTTGAGACTGTTGAAGATATTTTGAAAGACCTTGAGGCAGGCGACACCTGCCGCAAATGCGTCAAGTATCTCGAGATGCTTCTTGACCACGCAAAAGAAGAGATGGGCATGGCCTGAGCCTGATACGCAATAAAAACACGACCGTCTGATGACGGTCGTTTTTGTTTTTCAGATTAATCAGTAACGTAGGGCAGAAGAGCGATCTGACGAGCTCTCTTGATAGCCTCGGTCAGCTGACGCTGATGCATTGCGCAGGTGCCGGTGGTACGGCGAGGCAGAATCTTGCTGCGCTCGGAAATGTAGCGGCGGAGCTTTGCAGTATCTTTGTAGTCGATGCTGGTAGCCTTATCTACGCAAAACTGGCAAACTTTTCTGCGTTTGCGGTTCTTGGGATTGTTCTTATCGAAAGCCAAAGCTGTATCCTCCTATCAAAATTTAGAACGGGAGTTCGCCGTCATCATCGCTCAGCTCGGAGAATGCGGAAGCGCCCATGCTGGGGCTTACGCTCTCATAGCTGCTCTGATAAGCGGGACGACTCTCGGTACGGGGTGCGCCGTCATCACGACGCTTGCTTTCGCCGAAGTACATATTGTCAACAACGACCTCTGCGCTTCTGCGCTTGCCGCCTTCGCGGTCGGTCCAGTCACGGATCTGCAGGCGGCCGGAAACGACTGCCATGCTGCCCTTTGTGAAATACTTGCTGACAAATTCGGCTGTCTGACGCCATGCGACGCAGTCGATAAAATCGGTCTGCTTGTCACCACCGTCGCGTCCGCCGAAGTCGCGGTCAACAGCGAGGGTGAAGGATGCCACAGGTGTCTGGGACTGGGTGTATCTGAGCTCAGGATCTCTGGTCAGGCGACCCATAATTGTGATGTGATTAAGCATAGTTTGTCTCCTTACTCTGCACGCAGGGTAATCAGGCGACGCAGTATGCCGTCGGTGATGCCGAGAATACGGTCCAGCTCTGCGGGGAAATCAGCGCCGCTGGTGAACTTCATCAGAACATAGTAACCCTCGGAAATGTAGTTGATTTCGTAAGCGAGCTTGCGCTTACCCATCTCCTCCAGTTCATCCAGGGTACCGTTAGCTTCGACGAGAGCTTTGAACTTCTCAACGATCGCTGCGGTCTGTTCCTCGGTGAAGTTAGGGTT
>JAZLGD010000059.1:0-3610 GCA_045616105.1 Oscillospiraceae bacterium
CCGTCATGCCCATTTTCTTTGTGATAAACGGCCCTGCGCGATTTATAAGCGTCAGAAACAGCGCGCCGCAGAACATTCCGATTGTAGGGACATAGACGGCCTTATCTCCCGAAAACTCCACGGACGGGACTACAAGGCCAAGTACGGCAGCGCTCAACATTATCCCCGCCGCACATCCGTTCACGGCATCCTCGACGGAGGCCGGAATTTTTTTAAATGAAAAGCCGATTACGGCACCGAAGAAGCTGCAAAGCGCGATGCCCAGAGCGGTTAAAAGTACGTAATTCAAACTTACTCCTCCTGCATCCATCTTATGCAGGAGTTTTGCTTATGTCAGCGTTGTTCCGGGATAATAGTGCTCTAAGATTTCCTTATAGTCCGCTCCGTCCTTTGCCATTACGTTCGCTCCGTACTGGCTCATGCCTATGCCGTGGCCGTAGCCGGTTACGAAGAACGTGAATTCCCCGTTCTCATGCTTAAGCTCAAAGGCTGTCGATCGCAGGGAGAAAAGCTCTCTCAGCTCGCGCCCCGTAAACTTAACTCCGCCGATTGTCATGGCGGCAACTCTGTTTGCGTCATCCAGTTCAATTTTCCCGACCCAGCTTTCCGCATCACCTGTCATATCCGCCTCAGGCTTGAGATAAAGAATCGTGTCCCGAAAATCTATATCCCTCAGAGTAAGAGTGCTTGTATAATTCGGAACATCGTTTTCCCCCTCCGGCGTCGATACGCTGACCAGATAAGGATATGACTCCCATATTGCGCCGCTATTCTCCGTAACTCCGTCTGAGGAGGAGTGAAATGCCGCCAGCGCGGGCTCCCCATCATAGCTTAAATACTCGCCGTCGGTTTCCGAAACTGCGGTTTTTATAATTTCGATATATGTATCATAGCTGCCGCCCCATTTTTTCTTGAGCTCGTCATTGGATATATATGCCTGACAGCAGTCGGAGGATGAGCAGATATCCGCACCCTCATGCTTTGATGTTCCCTTTAAATCACGCTGAAGATAAGTTCTCGCCGCCACCGCCTGTGCCTTCAGCGCTTCCATATCAAAAGCCACCGGCACCTCGGCGGCAACAACACCCACAAGATAATCAAAAGCCGTAAGCTCAATTACCTCATCGCCGTACAGAAGCCTTACCTTATAGTCAGAATCTGCCGGTATTCTTTCCGCTTTTTCAGGCTTTGCCGCCTCTGCCCGTGCATCCTCAAAGTCTTTAAGCATAGCGAAGGGCATCCCAACCGATATAATGGTCATAAGCAGCGCCATCGCAAGCAGTCTTTTCATTAGCATTTCCTCCTCAAGAATTTTTCGGTTGACTGTAAAGTCAAATGAGTATAAAATTACAATGTTAGTTTATTATGACTGGAATGATAATATGCGAAAAAACGCTTTAACTATATGTTGCTACACCTGCGCCACAGGCGCATTCGGTGCATTCTTCCGCTGGCTTCAGAATCAGATGTGCTTTGACCCCGTGACAAACACCATGACCGGCCGCGGCTGGGGATTCTTCATACTGCTTGTGATGCTTGTTGCCTTTGCAGTATTCTATGTTCTTATCAAACAGCTTATGGAACGCGATCTTATCCCCCCGATGAAGCTTTATGAGGTATTCCACGGTACGACCGTTATCTTCCCCATAGTGTTCTGGATAATAAGCGCCATAACCGTTCTCGGCGGAATACTCACCATTATGAACGTCCGCTTCGAGCCTCAGGCAGGAATTTACACTCTCATCGGCATGCTGGCTGTATTTTCCGGCGTAAGCTTCCCGCTGATATGCACCTGCGCGAAAAACCGCTATGCTCCATCCTTTGTCAGCGTGCTCATGACCGTTCCTGTTGTCATGTTCTCCCTCTGGCTTGTCGCAAGCTACCGTCAGAACGCAACCATCCCCTCCGTCAGCGTATATTCTATTGAAATCCTGACCATATGCGCCTGCATTGTTGCATTCTTCTATACCGCCGGCTACGCCTACGGCAGAGTTAAGCCCGTAGAGTCCATGATATCCACCATGTTCGCCGCATTTATGTGCTTCATGACCATATCCGACTCCCGCTATATAGGGCTCCAGCTGATTATCGTCGGCAGTGCAGGTATGCTGCTCGCGGAAAACTGGATGCTGATCAGCAACATGCGCCAGAAAGAGGAAGTCCCTGTTGAAGAGCTTCCCGCTGAGAATGCAGAGGATAGTGTCCTTGCTCCGAAGCTTGAAGAGATCATCGAAGAAGCCGCAGCAGAGGAAACAACCGTCGTAGATGAGGATGACGACGTTAAGATCTGGAAAAACGAAAAATAACGGAAATTATTAAAAAGAAATGCAGTAAGTATTTACTGCATTTCCTTTTTTACCTGTTGTCATATCATTGACAAAATAACATAGAACTGTATAATAGTCATTGCCGACATGGACATTAATTTAACAATATTCAGGAGGGCATATATACTATGCGTGGAATGGATACCGGCAAAACCAGAATAAGACATGAGGTATTTACCGAAATCGCACGTCTTGCTTACGAGGGCGAAAGCGGCAAATATGCCGAAGAGCTTGAAAACCTTACTTACAAAATTCGCCCGGGTGACCCTGATGAGGCCGGCAGCTACAAGGGCAGCGTGCTCTATGAAAGAGCTGTCATCGGCGAAAGGCTTCGTCTTGCAATGGGACTTCCCGTCCGGGAAATGGGCGTTTACAACAACATCCGCGACGGCGTTGAAGAATCCGCCATCGCCGAGAAGTATTATGAGCCCCCTCTCATAAATGTAATAAAATTTGCCTGCAACAAGTGCCCCGAGGACCTTGTCGTCGTTACAGACCGCTGTCAGGGCTGCCTTGAGCGCCCCTGCATGTCCGTTTGCCCTAAGCAGGCTATATCCCGCGTAAACGGCAAAGCATATGTAGACCCCAATGTTTGCGTACGCTGCGGCAAGTGCATAAGCACCTGCTCCTTTAACGCAATCATCCGTCAGGAGCGCCCCTGCAAGAAGGCCTGCGGCGTTAACGCAATCTCCTCCGATGACCACGGCAGAGCGGATATCGACTACTCCAAATGCACTTCCTGCGGTCAGTGCCTTGTAAACTGCCCCTTCGGTGCAATATCCGACAAGAGCCAGATTTTCCAGACAATCATGGCAATAAAGAGCGAAACTCCCGTATACGCCATTCTCGCCCCTGCGTTCGTCGGTCAGTTCGGACCTGATGCTGTTCCCGAAAAAATGCACGCAGCATTCAAGCGACTCGGCTTCACCGATGTATACGAAGCCGCAATCGGCGCCGACCTCTGCGTCATCGAGGAAGCGGCGGATTTCCTTGAGGAAGTTCCCTCAAAGCACTCCTTCATGGTAACCTCCTGCTGCCCGTCATGGACTGACCTCGTCAAGAAGATGTTCCCCGAAATGGCAGAAAATATTTCCGTTGCGCTGACTCCCATGGTGCTCACCGCCAGACTCGTCAAGGAGCAGCACCCCGGCTGCAAAGTCGTTTTTGTCGGTCCCTGCGACGCTAAAAAGCTTGAGGCAAGCAGAGAAAACATCCGCAGCGAGGTCGACTTCGTGCTCACCTTTGAGGAAGTTCTCGGCATGTTCGCCGCCAAGGGCGTTGAC
>JAZLGD010000060.1:0-2291 GCA_045616105.1 Oscillospiraceae bacterium
CCCGTCACGAACTGGTGCGTCACGAGCACATTGCGCTGCGCCGTGTCAATGCCGAAAGCGTTTACCGCAATTTTCAGAGCATCGTTATAGGAGTTTATCTCCTCATCCTCAAAGAATCTGCGCACATGCACGGGCTTTACAAAGGGCAGCATATAAATGTTCACCGCGCCGTACTCATCGCTCAGACTAACAGGCTCTACCTTGCCGTCATAGACGGGCGACATATGTATTCCGCTTGCGCCCATAAGTCTTGAGCCGAAGGCAATCCTCTCGGGTGAATCGTGGTTGCCGCTTATGACGAACACCTGCAGGCTGAGCCTCGAAAGGCTGACAAGGAAATCGTCAAACAGCTGCACCGCCTCGGCAGACGGCACGGCTTTATCGTAAACATCGCCTGCGATTATCACTGCATCGGGCGATTCGTTTTCTATAAGCCCGATGATTTGTTCAAGAATATATCGCTGGTCGTCAAGCAGGGAGTATTCATCCATCCGCTTGCCGATGTGAAGGTCGGATAAATGTATCAGCTTCATATCTTCTCCTCCTGATTTCGCTTTCATTTTATATTTTCAGCATATCTCAATAACGCTTTCTTGGCAAGCACATTATACCTGCATTTTGCATCGCTGTACGGATTATGGTACAGCGGGCATGATATTCTGTTTATACCTAAAGCGTTAATTGACAAAGTGAACATCACTTTTTAATGGTAAAAAAGAGAGTTATACCTGATGTTCACTATGACAATAAGCGGTATAATAAGTTCGGTCACTCCCTGCGGAAAGCAGGTGAAAAATGAGCCGAATTACACTGTCCGACAGAATAGCAATTGAAGCTGGTATATACGGCAGAAAAAGCATTACTGAAATAGCCAAGAGCATCGGGAAATCCCCAAGATATGTCTCAAAAGAAATTCTCCTTAACAGGACGCATGTACCCGGTGAACACCCATACGGAAAGCAATGCCGCAATGCGACAGGTTGCAAGCGAAAGAAGCTGTGCGGAGATGAAAATTGCGAAAGATCATGTGTATCATGCAAAGAACATGACTGTCAGCTACTTTGCAGAGTTTACAACGACGCCACTTGTAAGCCCCTTTCAAATCCTCCGTATGTATGCAACGTATGTGAGCAGCGACGTAAATGCAAGCGAGACCGTGAATACTACCAAGCTCAGCAAGCCGATGCCGCAGCAAAGCGAAGATACGCAGAAGCTCGGCGAGGCAGAAGAATTTCAGACGATGAAATGCGAAAACTCGATGGCATAGTTTCCCCACTTGTTAAGAAGGGACAACCATTGACCCACATACTCGCAGAGCACAGAACCGAGATAACTGTTTCAGAACGCACATTATACAGGTACATCGACGGTGGCGAGTTCAGTATAGGCAATATTGATCTTAGGAGAAAGGTTGGTTACAGACCCAGAAGAAAGAAAAAAGAGCCTTCCGAAGGCTTTCTCAACCAACAATTCCGCAAAGATCGCACCTATGCGGATTTCCTTAGCTACATGGCCGCCAATCCTAAAACAGCATATATAGAAATGGACACAGTGAAGGGCTGCCGCGAACAAGGCAAGAGACTGCTCACCCTGCATTTCGTCGAGATGAATCTGATGCTGATGATTCTTATGGTCGACTGCAAAGCGCACACGGTAGTAGAGCAATTGGACCTGCTTACTTCACTGCTTGGTCTTGAAACATTCAGAAGGCGCTTTCCCGTTATCCTAACAGATAACGGAGGAGAATTCAAACACACAAGAGAGATGGAGTTCACGGTTGAAGGTAAGCGGCGCACGAGGATATATTACTGCGATCCACAGGCATCGTGGCAGAAGGGGCACGCGGAGAAAAACCATGAGTATATCCGCTATGTACTGCCAAAGGGCAAGAGTCTGAATCCTTACACACAAGAAGACGTTACCCTCTTAATGAACCACATCAACAGCACAAAGCGCGTCAAGCTAGGCGGCAAAGCCCCCTACGAGGTTGCCGTTTCACCTGAGTTTGAAGAGTTGAAACAGAAACTTGGTCTGGAACTTATTCCGGCAGACGAGATAAATCTTACCTCTAAGCTCTTTAACAGTAGAAAATAATTAAACGTTGCAGGGAGTGACCGCCCATAAGCCATTATGGCAGGTGATGTTCACTCTGACAATGGAAGACATCAGCTGTCTGCTTTGCTATACGCTTTTAAGTGTAAGTACGCCCGGATTTGAGGGTTTACAATACAAAAACGGCTTTGTAATGAGCCACAGAACGGTTTTGAATGCTCAGGTGATAGTTTGTATTA